>JBAVMD010000314.1:0-8808 GCA_049689695.1 Chitinophagaceae bacterium
GCTAACGACCGGGGTGAGGGATCGACGGTAACAGGGATTCTATAAGCAGCCGGGAATCGATACGTCTGACAAATTGACGATGGCTCACCGGTGGTTCATCCCTAGCTCGCTCCTCCGCCTTAGGCCCTATAAGAATTGACATATTGGCGGACAATCCTGCATTCAATCCCATTGATAAATGGGTGGAAGCCATTGAAGAGAAAACCAACCGCAGAAGGAGAGAACGCAGTCCCGATAGCTATCGGGATCGCACAGAGTTGTTGAGGTTACAATCCCGCCAAACTCTCTTCAATCGCCTTGATCTTCGCCTCGGCATCAGCTCTTTTCTTTTGCTCTACTGCCACTACTTCCGGCCTGGCATTCTGAACAAACTTTTCATTGCCAAGTTTCTTATCAACCGATATCAAAAAGCCTTTCAGGTATTGAAGATCTTTTTCCAACTGCTCTTTCTGAGAGCTGGTATCCAGCGCTGTTTCTGTTTGAATGTAGAATTTATCTTTTTCCGCAACTACCGGTATTGTATTGGCAACACTATCATTGGTGAATGAAAGCGCTGTTGCGTTCACCTGTTTCAACAGAATATCCTGCACGTCTTTATAAGAAGAAGGTTCATTGGTTTGAACATGCAACTGCACCGGCTCTTTTGGTTTGATGTTGTTCTTTGCACGTGCATCGCGAATGGCGGTTATCACCTGCTTAAGCAATTCACCTTTTGCAGATATGCTTTTGTCGGCAACTGCAATAGCAGTGTATTGCCTGATGCAGATATCATCGCCGTCTTTCCTTTCTTTCAGCAAATGATAGATTTCTTCAGTAATAAAAGGTACAAACGGATGCAGCAGTTGTAATAACTCATCAAAGAAATGCAGTGTCTTTTCGTAAACTGCCGGGTCCATCTGCGCATTCTGCGCTGGTTTTATCCATTCAAGGTACCAACTGCAGAAATCGTCCCACACAAGTGAATACGTTACTTTCAAAGCCTCGCTTAAACGGAATTCTGCAAACAATTGTTCCAGTTCTGTACGTACCTGGTTCAACCTGTTCTCAAACCATTCAACAGCAAAATTCCCACTCGCCACTCCCAACTTGCCATTTTCCACTCCGATAGGGGCCAACCTTTCCTCCCACATCCTCACCAATTTCATCGCATTCCACAGCTTGTTATTAAAATTCCTTCCCTGTTCCAGGCTGCTTTCATCAAACAACAGATCATTCCCCGCAGGTGAAGCGATCATAATTCCGAAACGTACTGCATCTGCCCCGTAATGATCTATCAACCCAAGCAGATCAGGAGAATTACCCAACTGCTTGCTCATCTTTCTGCCCAATTTATCTCTAACGATACCCGTGAAATAAACTTCCTGGAATGGCTTTTCTTTTTTGTATTCAAAGCCCGACATGATCATGCGCGCCACCCAAAAGAAAATGATCTCCGGTGCTGTTACCAGCGTATTGGTAGGGTAATAATATTTTATGTCCTCGTTATCAGGCTCCGATATTCCCTTGAATACTTCCATAGGCCATAGCCAGGAGGAGAACCAGGTGTCGAGGCAGTCTTCGTCTTGTTTGAGGTCGTTAATGGCGAGTGGTGAGTTGTGAGTTGGCTGTTTGCTTTTGAATTGTTCGAAGGCCTTTTCTTTTGTTTCGGCAACTTCAAAGCTTCCATCGGGTGCAAACCACGCAGGTATGCGATGTCCCCACCACAACTGGCGGCTGATGCACCAGTCGCGTATGTTCTCCATCCAGTGCCGGTAAAGGTTTTTGAATTTTACCGGGTAGAATTTTATTTCTTCTTCAACTACTGCTTTCAATGCAGGCTCTGAAAGTTTTTTCATGCTTACCCACCATTGCAGCGATAAGCGCGGCTCCACAACGGCATCGGTGCGCTCAGAAAATCCAAGCTGGTTGGTGTATTCCTCTGTTTTGATGAGGTGCCCTTTTTCTTCCAGTTCTTTCGCGATGTTCTTCCTGGCTTCAAACCTGTCCTGGCCCACGAAGAACTGTGCATCTTCATTCAGCTTTCCATCTTCGGTAAGAATGTCAATCACTTCCAGCCCATGTTTCTGGCCGAGCTGGTAATCGTTCATATCGTGTGCGGGCGTTACTTTCAAAGCGCCTGTTCCAAAATCCATCGAAACATATTCATCGGCAATGATGGGAATGCGGCGATCAAGCAGTGGAACGAAAGCAAATTTTCCCTGCAGGTGTTTATAACGTTCATCGTCGGGATGCACGGCAATGGCGGTATCGCCCAGGATAGTTTCGGGGCGCACCGTTGCGATGGTGATGTAATCGTTCGGGTGTGGCTTCCCGTTAGCATCTTCCAGGTAATACCTGATGTGGTATAATTTAGAATTTACTTCTTTGTAAATAACTTCTTCATCGCTCAGCGCTGTTTTTGCTTTAGGGTCCCAATGGATCATGCGCTTGCCGCGATAAATGCAGCCTTTGCCATACAGGTCAACAAACACCTTCATTACAGAACTGTAATAATGCGGGTCCATGGTGAACGTGGTGCGGTCCCAGTCGAGGCTGCAGCCAAGCTTGCGCAATTGCTGAAGGATGATGCCGCCATATTTATGCGTCCATTCCCAGGCGTAACCCAGGAACTCATCGCGGCTGAGTGTTGATTTATTGATACCGCGTTCGCGCAGCATGCCCACCACTTTTGCTTCGGTGGCTATGGATGCATGATCGGTTCCGGGTACCCAGCAGGCATTTTTTCCCTGCATGCGTGCACGCCTTACCAGTATGTCCTGGATGGTATTATTAAGGCAATGGCCCATGTGCAGCACACCGGTTACGTTGGGTGGCGGTATCACAATGGTGTAAGGTTCCCGGTTATCGGGTTTGCTGGCAAAATACCTGTTGGCAACCCAATGCTGGTACCATTTATCGTCTACTCCGGATGGAGTGTAATTCTTACTCAGTTCCATGTTATTTTTCTAACGATGGCAAAAGTAAGATTTTGTTAGCCGAGGATGCCAACACAGTAGAGACAATTAATGAATATAAAAGATAACCATCGGAACAAGGTCTTGTCCCGATGCATGAAGAAGGTCAACCACTATTGCGGTAAGCTTATACGAACCAGTACAGGTAAGATAATGCCATTACCAGGGTAAGAAAACCAGCGGCAAAAAGCGCAACTTTAGTGTTTTCGCCCATGTGGTGCTCGTGGTGGTTAGTGTCAGTAGCTTTTTTCATAAAACTTTCGTTTGAAGTGAAACCATTTGGATACAGACCATGGTGTTTCAAGGAGTAGGGGGATTACTACAGTTGGTTTCTCTACGGGTTGGAAATGATCCTTTTCTCGGTCTAAGGAATCGAGGGGTTAAAAGCTGACACTAATATACTACTACCTTCCGAGGCTTGCAAGAAAAATTATTCACTATTTTCTTAAAATGAAAATACCCTGGGCAATCGTATTTGCCCGGGGTATTAAACGGCTTTAAAGGCGGTTCGGTTTATGCTTTCACATACAGGTAAGCAAAGGCCAGGATCGCTACAAAGTAAACCAGCGTTACCGCGGTTAACAAGACAGATTCCTGCCGGGTGGGGGTAAAGATTCTCATGAAAATTGGATTTTACGGTTAAACCATAAGGGTTTGGACCAAAAACGTAGTTTCAGGAGGGTTGCGGGTTAAATTTTCATCGTATCCTGAAACCGGCATTTGTTATCTTTATCAACCCATGTACGCCATAGTAGATATAGAAACAACCGGAGGATACGCTGCTAATAACGCAATCACTGAGGTGGCTATTGTGCTGCACAATGGGCAGGAGGTGGAAGGGCGCTTTCAAACCCTCATAAATCCCAACCAGAAAATACCTGTTTATATTACCGCGCTTACCGGCATCAGCCAGCAAATGGTAGCCGACGCCCCCCTGTTTGAGCAGGTGGCAGGCCAGTTGGCCAGGCTTATGGAGGGCCGGATATTCGTGGCGCACAATGTAAACTTCGATTACTCTTTTCTGAAGCACCAGTTTGAACTGGCCGGCCATTCGTTCAATTGCCGCAAGCTTTGCACCGTAAGGCTTGGCCGGGCAGTGTTTCCGGGTTTACCCTCTTACAGCCTCGGCAACCTTTGCCGGCACCTCGACATCCCGGTTTATAACCGTCACCGGGCAGTGGGCGATGCCAATGCCACCGTTCAATTGTTTGAATGCATTCTGCGCAATGGCGGGGCCAAACATATTGAGGCCGCACTCAAACGGCTCTCCAAAGCGCAAAGCCTTCCGCCTAACCTGGCTAAAGAAAAAGTAGACGGATTGCCTTATATACCCGGCGTTTATTATTTCCACGACCAGAAGGGGAATGTGGTATATGTTGGCAAGGCCAAGAACCTGAAACACCGGGTGAGCAGCCATTTTACGCACAACGGGGCGGGCCGGCAGAGACAGGAGTTCCTGCGCACCGTGCACGATATTTCTTACCAGGCCTGCGCAACTGAATTGATGGCGGCAATACTGGAAAGCGTGGAGATCCGCAGGCTGTGGCCACCTTACAATACCAGCCAGAAAAGGTTTCTGCCCACCTATGGACTTTATTGTTTTGAAGACCGGAAAGGCTACCTGCGCCTGGGCATCGAAAAAAAGAAAAAGCAGCTGCCTGCCATTTATACTTTCAACCTTTTCCTGGAAGGACATAACCGCCTTCATAAGCTTATAAAAGAATTTAATCTCGATCCACGCCTGTGCTTTGTAGATAAATCACCCATAGTGGAATTGAACAATGAACATGCGCTGTCTGTTGACCCGCCCGAGATATACAACAGCAGGATCAGCATGGCGCTGGAAAGCCTGCAGAGCGGGCTGCCCACGTACGCGGTGCTGGATACCGGCCGCGAGCCGGGAGAGCAAAGCTTTGTACTGATGGAGCAGGGAAGGTTTTGCGGAATGGGTTATGTGCCGGCCGAAGCCTCTGTTTCAACAGTGGATGAGCTGAAAAATTATGCCACTCCCTATCCCGAAACCGATTATATCCGTGGAATGATCAGCCAGTATGTTCAACGATGGCCGAATAAGAAGGTAGAGTTCAGGTCAATTAGTCATTAAGTCATTTGGTCATTTTGGTTATTTTGGTTATATGCTATTACTTTAATGACCTAATGACCCAATGACCCAATGACCCAATGACCCAATGACTCAATGACCAATAAACAAATAAACCAATAAACAAATAAACCAACACGCATGGATCGTAACTTGTTTTCCTGGTACAGCCCGGCTCTCGACAAAGAAATGCCTATCGTTACTTATGGTCATTATGGATTTGCGCTTCTGCTGGTTCCCACCGCAGCGGCGGATTACCTGGAGTATGAGCGTTTCCAGCTCATCGATTCCCTAAAACCTTTTATCGAGGCAGGAAAACTAAAAGTGTATTCCATCAACAGCATCAATAATGAAAGCTGGCTCAATAACGAGATGGACCCGAGACATAAAGCCATCCGTCACCAGCAGTTCAACAGCTACGTGTACAACGAAGTAATTCCGTATATCCGCAACGGCAGCAGTAACGATACCATGATCTACACCTGCGGCGCATCCTTTGGCGCCTTGCACAGCGCTAACCTGTTCTTCAGGAGGCCGGATATCATCAACGGCTGTATTGCCATGAGCGGGGTATATAACCTCATGGAGTATACGAAGGGTTATTATGATGAAGATGTATACTTCAACAGCCCCATGCATTACCTGCCAAATCTCAATGATCACAATATACTCGAGCAGATCAGGCGCAGTTCTCATATTCACCTCTTCAGCGGAAGCGGCGCATACGAGGATCCCAACAGCGCAAGGGAATTTGCAAGCATTCTTTACAGCAAAGGCGTCTGGTACGAGCTGGACATCTGGGGAACAGAATGGACGCACGACTGGCCTACATGGAGGGCCGTACTACCGCATTATATTTCAACAAGATTTTAGAGCAGCCGGTGGAGCAATTGCAGGAATTCTTTTCGCGGCAACATCCTTGCGCCCATGCTTTCCAGGTGGGTGGTATGTACCTGGCAGTCGACCAGCTCAATGCCTTGTGCCTGCAGTAGCTGCACGTAGCTTATAAAAGCATATTTGCTGGCATTGCTCGTGTGGCTGAACATGCTTTCGCCAAAAAATACCTTGCCCATGCGCAGGCCATATAAACCGCCTGCCAGTTGTCCATCCAGCCAAACTTCGGCTGAATGTGCATAGCCAAGCGCATGCATGTTCATATATGCCTTCTCCACATCATCTGTGATCCAGGTGCTTGCCTGGCTTTTGCGGTTTATCTCTTTGCAGGTCCTGATCACTTCAGAAAATGCCTGGTTGATAGTAAAAGTAAAAGCCTCTCTTTTGAGTAGCTGCTTCATACTGTGGGATACTTTCAGTTCATCAGGAAAAAGCACGCAGCGTGGGTCGGGGCTCCACCATAAAATGTATTCGCCTTCGTACCAGGGGAAAATGCCGTTTTTGTAAGCAAGTAATAAACGTTCGGGAGAGAGGTCACCACCAATAGCCAATAGCCCGTCCGGCTCGGATAAATGTACAGGCGGAAAGATGAGCTTGTTGTCTAACGCAAAAATAGACATGGGTTGAAACAGTCATACTAATATATCCTATTCTGCCACAACTTCTATAGTGGCCCCGATTCCTCTTTCAGTGATAGCATCGCATTGCGGCTTAAGCGCTTCGTAAATACCGTGCTTTACCGCATATTTTCCATGGGTATGAATGATCATGGCGCATTGTTCGGCCTGCTCAGTAGAATGTCCGCACACTTCTATAAGGGTTTCTATCACCCACTCAAAGGTATTTACCTCGTCATTCCACACAATAAGGCTGCAGGGATCCTCATGGCTCGTAAGCACATCCACTTCTTGTTCTGTAGACGTTCTGGTCCCTGCATTCAGGAGAGCGTTCATAAAAACTGGTTTCTTTTTGCAAATGTAAATAAATAAGGCACAAGGTGCAAGAGACAAGGCACAGGGAATAAGGCACAAGGTACAAGGTACAAGAAGCAAGGGAAGGGGTTGCTGCTTATCTTGCTTCTTGTACCTTGTACCTTGCTCCTTGTGCCTCACCCTGGCTGTTTTTTTGCGTATCATTCACTAAAAGCTTTTATGGCAAAAACCTTCAACGAGGTCATTCATTCAGGCAAAACAGTTCTGGTGGATTTTTTTGCTGAATGGTGTGGTCCGTGTAAAGTAATGGAGCCTATTCTGCAAGACCTGGCAACAAAGGTTAGCGATGATGTAAAGATCATCAAGGTGGATATTGACAAGAACCCGCATGTTGCCAATGCTTACCAGATCACCGGCGTTCCTACTTTAATGATATTCAGGGATGGCCAGGTAAAATGGCGGCAATCCGGGGTAATGCAGGCGCATCAGCTTAAATCAGTGATTGAGCAGGTGAGTGATGCGCAAGGAACAAGGGACAGGGGGCAAGGCACAAGGGACAAGGAACAAGAAGCAAGATAAGTAGTGCGCAAAGCACAAGGAACAAGAAGCAAGATAAGCAACAGCCCCTTCCCTTGCTTCTTGTTCCTTGTGCCTTGTTCCTTGTGCCTTGCGCTTTGTCCCTTCCATACATTACTTTTGCACTTGAATAGGAGCAAGCAAATGGCGAAACCGAGTTATATTTTATCTGCACTACAGAATAAATGCCCGCGCTGCAGGCAGGGAAAATTATTTGTGGGAGGCACTTCATGGCGATTGAGCAGAAATCTTCACATGCATAAGAACTGCCCTGTTTGCGGGCAGCCAACAGAAATAGAAGTTGGATTTTACTATGGGACCGGCTATGTGAGCTACGCTTTAACGGTGGGATTGAGCCTGGTTTCCTTTGCTGCCTGGTACATGACCATCGGAATGTCTGTGGACGACAACCGTTTTTTCTACTGGCTTGGATTTAATGCAGTGCTTTTGCTCGTACTGCAACCCTATCTTATGCGATTATCGCGCACACTCTGGCTTTCTTTCTTTGTTCGTTACAATCCGGACTGGAAGAATCAGCCACTTAATCCGGAACATCTCGAGCGCACCATTCCCGAACAAATGGAGATAGTGAAGAAGTAAGATTTCACGCAAAGACGCCAAGGAAGACGCAGAGACGCAAAGAGGCTTCGCCTTTTTTAATCACAAGGTCTCCTGGCGTAGAAAAGGCGAAGCCTCTCTCCGCGTCCTTGCGTCTTCTTATGCGTGAAATCCTCACACGAATTGCGGTTTACACGGTTGTTTTTGTCAGAATATAGTAGGATTTTTAAGAGGCAATTCAAATCTCCGTTTACCTGCGCATCCATTATTACGACTCCGTCTTAAATAAAAACAACCCATGGCCTGGAATAACCTGCTCGACCAACTCACTTATCACCTGGCCAACCTGTACCTTACAGACATAACCAATACACAAAAAATAAGGTTGTTCACATCTGCCGGCTTTCAGCCCTTTACCATCAGGTGGAATGAATCGCCGATAGATATCTGGTTCCAGTTACTAAAATTTGCGGCCGACAGGAACAAGGTTGAAAAGCTGCTCGAGGCTATTTTGCGGGAACAGGAAGGAAACGCAGATGATGATTTTCTGAAAGGGGCATTAAAAAATATCATCGAAAATAAAGATGTTCCTGAGCGAAAAATGGCAGACAGCGAGTGGAAAGGCGGCCCGCTCAAAGATGAAACCAGGGAAAAAATAATTGGCAAGAAAAGTACTTTATTGCCGATAGGTTTCCTGGAAAGCGGCACGGAAAAATCAAAAGCTATAGTTCGGATAGAATATGACAATACCGTAGGCACCGGCTTTATAATTGCCAACGGATGGCTGGTCACT
>JBAVMD010000315.1:0-8482 GCA_049689695.1 Chitinophagaceae bacterium
CGAATGATCCTTCAAAACGCACTGCAAGCGACAGGATACAAATGTTTAAGATGATGGGAAAATAGATCAATGCTCCGAGTGTTGCCGTGCGGGGAATCAGTAAAAGGATTGCCGCTGTCACCTGCAATATGCCAATGAACGTGTAATAATAGCCGGTGCGGTGTAATGCCTCTAAATAATTCCCCATTGGGTGTTTAACAGATAGTGAAGTGAACCGTTCTCCGGCAATTTTTACCATGCCCGAAGGCAAAAACCCAAATGCCAGCCCGATGCGGATGACCACGGCAAAATAGCGAAGCCATCTATTTTGTTTCGCTTTAAAATGAATCCTGTCAAGTGTGGAAGAGATGCTCATATTGTTTAGCACTTAAGGTTGCGATCAGCAATGTTATTTTTGTTAATTTAAAAGAACTTTGAAGTTCAAAGTGAAAGGATAAAAAAAATCAATCGTATTATTTCTGCGATTTGATTAGTTTTTCCAATGCTTTAAGGTGTTCGCTAAAAGCTTTTTTACCAGCTTTGGTCATAAAATATTTAGTGTTTGGTTTTCTGCCGACAAATGATTTTTTCACGTCGATAAACTTTTCCTTCTCCAACGGTTTCAGGTGGCTGGCCAGGTTTCCATCGGTCACATCGAGATATTCCTTCAGCGCATTGAAATCGAGCATATCATTTACAGCCAGTGCCGACATGATGCCGAGCCTGATCCTGCTTTCAAAAGCCTTCTGGAAACCCTCGATTAATATTTTCACCTTTCGTACCTGTAATGAATATAAATACCATAAATAATATGGGCTACTCCAAAGCCTAAGGCCCAGAAAGCTAGTCCATACTCAATAAAAGCTGCACTGATCAAACCAAGCCCTATTTCAATAAGCCCCAACGTTTTTACTTCTGTATAAGTGAAATTGCTGGCATTAAACAAAGCCAGTCCATAAAATAACAATGTAAACGGGATAATAAAGCCAATCAATCCATTGAAGATAAAAATTAAGATCAGCAGACCGCCGGCTGCCAGCGGAACAGCCATACTCACTACAACCCGCCTGGCGATATCGTTCCAGAGTCTCTCGCCTTTTTTATTTGCCTTTCTGTATGAAAGAAGAATTGCGGTAGTTATAGCCAGTACCAATACTGCAACGCCTGTTAAAATAACGTTCATCAAGCCGGCAGGCAAGCTTCCGGGTGTACTGCTGTAAACAGTATCACGGGGATTAAAATCTAAAATTTTATAGGCTATAAAAGCTCCTGACAATGCATAAATACCTGCAAATACGCCTGCCAGGCCGGAGAGCGACAAAAATTTGGAAGAGCGCTCCATCATGGAGCGTATCTCAGCTATATCACGTGCATAATCCGGGCCTTCTTTCATTTAAAAGTTCTTTGCGTTTCAAAGCTAAGGCAAAAATTGCTGGTAAACAAGCCGTGCCTTGAATTATGCTTTCCGGCATTTTGTTCAAGTGCTTTACTTTGATTGCGTGATTGTCAGCAGCAATTCCGGCTCATTGGTGGTTATAAAATCAAATTGCTGTTCTAATAACCACTGCATGTCTTCTTTTGTATTTACGGTCCAGGCATTCAGCACAATTCCTGCTTTTTTAGCCATGGCTATCCATCCGGGATTGTTTCTGAATACAGAAAAATGATAATCTGCTCCGTTTATGCCATCCAGCTTTAACTGGTCAGGCGTGCGATCGCCATTGAGGTATTGGGTAGATGCATGAGCATCAATTTCTCTTATTCTTTTAAGAATGTCGTAGTCGAAACTGATATACACCACCATCTTTTCAACGTTCAGCGCCCTTATCAATTGAACCGCCTTATCCGCAATCAGTTTGCCTCTTTCTTTACTGATGCCGGAAGGTTTTATTTCAACTACCAGTCTTGTGCGCTGATTATTGCTAACACCCTCCAGGAGATATTGGCGGAGTGTTGGCAGCATCTCTCCATTGGAGAGAGGAAACTTTGCCAGTTGCTGGTAAGTGGATTTTTCAATTTCAAGTTGCTGATAATGCGGGTCATGATTGATGATCAGCGAATCGTCTGCCGTCATTCTTACATCAAATTCCGATCCCGTGCAATTAAGCCGTATCGCTTCTCTCAGCGCCGCAATGGAATTTTCAGGAAAATTATTTTGCTTAAAAGCGCCCCTGTGCGCAATAACAGAATTTGCCGCGAATTGAATACCGGTCGCGCTCTTTTTAGTGACTGTGCAGGAAATATGAAGTATTAGCAGGAAGCAGATAGTTGCTTTCATAATATTATCGTTAAATAAACACTCGGTATTTTGGTACGAACAAGTTAATTTACTCAAACATACTTACAGAAAATGACAGTTATAGTAGAACTTTAAATCAAATCTTTGAAAACATTAAATAGACATGACCTTGATGTATTATGGAAGTCTTCTCACATTATTGCGCCTTATATGTAATATTAGTTGTAAAATTTAATCATTAAATGTGGAATATTTTTTAAATTGACTTGAGCTTCGGTAATACCACAAGAGACTTTCATTTGTAAAATAATGATTGTATTTATTTCCCATAGTAGTAAGGACAAGCACTTCGTAAAAAGACTCGCTCATGATCTTGACCAAGAGAATATAGACGTTTGGATTGATGAAAATAGCCTGCGTGTTGGAGATAATCTTTCTGTTATTCTTTCGAAAATTAAAGAAGCTACATTTTTTGTGATAGTTATGTCAATCTCATCCCAAAAATCAGATTGGGTCAGGCGAGAGGTTGATCTGGCCAAAAATATTGGCCATATCAAAATTTTACCTATTCTAATTGAAGATATTGAGGGAGGTTGGGTAGGAGATTTAGCAAGGAAGGCCGTTGCTGATTTCCGAAATCAACTGGAATATCGAAGATCGTTCTATAGGCTCCTCAGTGTTATAAAAGGCACTCCCAATCCTACTTATCTAACTGCTAAAGAAGCTGCTCGCCTGGTTAAGAATAAAATGAACCCTTCAGGTGTATTATTTGGAATTTCGCACCAAGGGATAGCGAATTTATATACTGTTATAGAAGCCAGGGAATGGTTATTCGCGGATTCAATGAATGGAGCTAGTAGGCTCTGGATCGTTGAGTTTTTCGATATTCAAGAAGCCCGTGTTGAGTCTTATGCGGTGAAAGATGGCAAAGTTCATCAATATCCTAATCTTTTTCTTCTTGACTCTGATCCTCAACCGGTACCAAATTCTACTGTTACCTATTCGTGCCTTGTAAATGAGCAATCTCGCTATTCAGAGCAGCAAGCTGCAGCAATAATAAAACAGATAAAGGATAAGATGGTACGTGTTGACAAACGTTATACCCGATTCAGGCCTATTCCTATTACACCTCCGTATATAAATTCAGATGAAGCTATTAGTAGCGTTATCAAATACCTGCATGAGAAGGATAGGGTTCAAGAAATTAATCATCTATTCACGCTCATGAAACTTGAACATGACAAGCGATTAGGCGGATTTTTGGTTTGGAATGTATCTTTTTTTGATTTGACATTAGGCGAAAGCTTTCTTACTATTGGTGTGGATGCTGTAACAGGTGAAGTGAAATATCCCGCAATGCGGAGCGAACTTTTAAATGCTAATTTTTTTCACATGGATATCGAAAATAAAAATTATGTGATTAATATTAAACATCAACTCAGGGCTATTGAGTCTCGCATCTGGGATATCCCTGATCCTAGAGAAAATTCACAAAAAGGCTTGACCGCACGAGAAGCTTTGAACATGGGCTGTAAGCTTCTGGAATCTGATTTATCACAACAATGGCAATTTGCCTTTATCTCAAATACGGGTGTTTTGCGTAATCTCTTAAGCCCTCGCTTCAGTAAGCCGGAGGAAGGTCTTATGAAACGCGATGGAACTGCTGGTCAATGGGTAATAGAGGTGTACAGCGGGGAGCCAAATCCCATATCTGAGCAAGGTAGAAACGGATTTGCTTACGAGTTTACACAAGTGTTAATTACACGTAAGGAAGGTGCTCAGTTTGGTAGTTCGATGTTTACATGTAAATTTCCAGTGCCTTTATCGCACTCGCCTTTACCTGAGCAACTTCTAAACGCTTATGAGAAAGCACATACCCTTGCTGTCAAGCATGCAATAGTTGGGTTCAATGTAATGTCGGTTGCATTAGATCGGTTTACTGAGGGACCAGAGTGGCGATTCAGGTTCTATGACTTGCAGGATATTATTTTAAGGATAAGAGTTTCTGGTGATGGCGCGCGTATAATAGCTTGTGATAAATATGGTAGGTAACATTTCTCTTGTCAACTAGAAATAAATGACTGAAAATCCTTCCGAACCTCATTAAATAGTTGTCATATACCCTCTACAGAATGCGACTTCATCAAAAAAGATGAATCGGTTTTCTATTTTAACCACCACCGATTCAAAAAATCAGCAGTATGTAGGCAATACTTTCATTGTATTGATTCGAATGAACCTATCCAATCTTAAAAAGATTCAACAAGAGTTTATCCCCATTTACCAGGCTTTCATAAAAATCCTCATTTCATAGGATAGCCAACCCTGATAATTGCAGGCATTTTTGACAAACGCAATATTCCCGGAAAATCGCAAACCTTCTCCGCCGTTAAAACTTTCTCATTCTAAATTAAATGTTATGAAAAGGATATTACTCTTACTTGCATTTCTTGCCGGGCAATTACATCTTTTGGCACAAACCATAACCAGTGCGCAAAGCGGCAACTGGAACAACACCGCCACATGGACAGGGGGCGTTGTTCCCGGTGCATCAAATGATGTGGTGATTGATGCAGGGCATACTGTAACATTTAATGTGAGCAGTGCTACAATCAATGCGCTGACTGTAAATGCCGGGGGTATTTTTATTGTCTCACCCTCAAACACCCTCACCATTACAACAAATACCTTAAACGACGGCACTATCAATAACAATTCCGCGGGGGGATTGAGAACAGGAGGAAGCTTTGCCAATAACGGTACAATTACCGGTGCCGTTAATTCGGTGCTGATAGTTGGCGGTGCCCAACTCCAGAATAACGGCTCTCTTCAATCTTCTTTTCTTTATTTCAG
The DNA here is from genome assembly GCA_049689695.1 of Chitinophagaceae bacterium. Taxonomy (GTDB): domain Bacteria; phylum Bacteroidota; class Bacteroidia; order Chitinophagales; family Chitinophagaceae; genus DASPKM01. Next base: position 5,072 of record JBAVMD010000315.1, read on the forward strand.
CACGGCTACACTGGGAATCAGCAACACTGCAGCAACAGTTAGCGGGACCGGCAGTTTTACGCTCGCTACCATAATAATGCTGAAATCAGCAAGTGCAAATGTTACATCTACTGTACCGATAAGCCTGTCTGCAGGCATCAACCTGGGCGGCGGCGGGGGCAAATTTGTATTAGTGAACGGCGACCTGCAAACCAATAATATTGTCGGGGGCAGCGCAAATATCTATATCATTACCAGCGGTACAGGAAAGCTGATCTACAGCGGAGGAACGAGTCCAAAAATTTTGCATGTAGGAACATTTACATCTTATTCACCGGTTACCATCAGCAATGGAAATGTTTCCACACACAGTTTTGGCATCAGGGTAACCGATGCCATCACAGGCTCGCCGGGCAGCGCAGTGGTAAACCGCCAATGGGAGATAAACGATATTAACGGCGGCGCTAATGCTGATCTTACATTTCAATGGACCGGGGCAATCGAAAGCGGAACATTCAACCGTGCCTCTTCTGCCATTGCCCGTTACGATGGAAGTAACTGGCAACCCATCACAACTTACACTTCAGCAAGCGGCAGCAATCCTTACACCCGTACCGTAACCGGTGTTACCGGCTTTGCCCAATTTATCATCGGGAGTTCAGGAGCATTTCCTGTTACGTCAGCGCAAAGCGGTAACTGGAGCACAGCTTCAACATGGGCAGGCGGTATTGTGCCAACAGCTACAGACAATGTGATCATTGCTTCGGGGCATACCATTACCTACGATGTTGCCAGTGGATCCGCTAATTCCCTCGTGGTAAATAATTCGGCTACACTGCAATTGAATGCGAGCATGCTTTTGTCGGTGGCAGCAAATGCATCTAATTCAGGAACGATTAACCTGGGCAGCAGCGCCAACCTGCGAATAGGCGGCGATCTCACGAACGGATCTGTAATAGCGCCTGCTATGGGAGCTGCCAACACACTCATTTCCATCGGCTCTAATTTTTCCAATACGGGATCTTTTACTTCGCAACTTCTTTATCTCTCTAATACGTCACTGGCTGCAAATGCCAATGCGGCCACCATCAGCGGCAATAGCATAATCAGCATAAATACACTTAACGTACTGAAGTCCGGCGCAAATGTAACGGTCAATGTAAACCTGGGCATGGTAAACCTTAATCTCGCAGGCACATCGGGCAATATCATTCTGTCAGCCAACAACCTTACCGTTTCAGGAAGCATCAGCGGCTACTCGCCGTTAAAGTATATACAAACCAATGGCGCGGGTGTTCTTACTTTCATGGGTGCAGCTTCGCCAAAAGTTTTTCCGGTGGGCAACGCAACGTATACACCGCTCACCATCAGCAATGGCAATGTGTCAACGCATAATTTTTCTGTAAGGGTAAGTTCAGCTTTTAGTAGTCCCCCGTTAAATAATTCCGTTGTAAATAAAGAATGGAATATTCACGACCTCAACGGAGGCGGCAGTGCTGATCTTACCTTTCAATGGAATGCAGCAGATGAAGACCCATCTTTTAATCGTACCGTATGTTATGCAGGGCATTTTAACGGTACTGCATGGGTACCTGTTTCAGCAAATGCACCTGCATCCGGAACCGATCCTTATACAAGAACAGTTACAGGCATCAGCAGTTTTTCTCCGTTTGCAATTGGCAGCAATGGCGCACTCCCTGTTTCGCTGATTGATTTTACCGCAAGCAAAATACCCGGAGGAATAAAGCTTGAATGGACGGCTGAAAATGAAATTGGATTTTCTCATTATGAAATGGAAAAAAGCAATGACGGAAGGAATTATGGTAAGATAAAAACCATAGCCGTATCAACGGGAAGCGGAATAAAAAAATATAGTATGAATGACAGCTTTAGCAGCGGAATGCAATACTACAGGCTGAAGATGATAGACCTTGATGGTTCATTCAAATACAGCAGGGTGGTGAGGATTGATGCCGGAAAGAAACTTACCGTTGCGGTATATCCTAATCCTGCAAAGAATATAATATTCGTTCAGAATATGAACAGGTATGAAACGGTGAGCATTATTGATTTCAGCGGAAGAGTTATCAGGAAGAAAAATATTTCCGGTAATTCATACCTGGATGTTGCCGATCTCCGGCCAGGAACTTATATGCTGAAGCTGGATGCACGTGAAGATCAACAGAGCATTCCATTTATCAGGCAATAGCAGAAATAGTTTAACAAGTCTATGAAATGCCGCAAGACGTTGAATTTGGTTAAATTTTACGTAAAAGCCCTATTCAGCGTTTTTTGCATTAAACAACAGGCAGGCATTTTGTTCTTAGAGAGCAAAACATGTGATATGAAATCCAAATTTTACCTGTTCCTGTTGGTTGCTTCTGCAGCGTTCGCTTCCTGCACAAAATCAATCCCTGATGTTCAGCAAAACATCGTTGGCAACTGGGAGATCGTGGCGGTTGACCGGCAAACATCGTATGGCTATGAGCCTTACTACACACCGTATCAAAACGGTACATTTTATTTCAGCAATAATGGCAATGCACAGTATGAAGATAATATTGGCCAGATGACCGGTTCCTGGAGAATGGTCCAACGCTCCGGTTACGCAAACAATTCTTTGGAGTTGCGGTTGTATGATTACTATAACGACGATGCCATAGAATGGGAGTTCTATTCCATAGAAATGTCAGGCAGCCGCATGGTTGGCTATATGAACCGTTACGGATATGAATACAGGTATGAATTCAGGCGATATTAGGCCGGGATGAAGTACTTTCGCCATCCAAAATTGAACAGGTTATAAAATGTACAAATTATTCTTTGCCCTGTGTTTAGTGTCATTATCCGTTGGTGCGCAGGAAAAAACAATATTTGACACGTCGAAAATTGTGGCGGGCGTTAAATTAGTTGGCCGCTATCCTCAATACGATAAGCAAAAAACATATAAGCACCTGAACTTTATTATAGAAGATCCGGCTGTTATAAAGCATGTTATAACAACATTGACTTTAGGTGAAGAGGGGGAAAACATTATTGAAGACACTGATTTTCGCATTAGCCTGATCCAGGATTATCAGGAAAAAGAATCATTCTCAGTAAATCCCCGTTTGAACAGTGCAAGATATCGCGGGCAAACTTAAGCATTCGACGTAAGCAAAATAAAAGAGCTTGCAAAGAAGCATCCATTCGACTACGAGTTTTTTAAAGTTGTTTTTCAGAATAAAGCGGAATATGAGGAGTATTTGAATATCCAAAAGAAAGACAAGGCTTTTTTGTTTGACTACGCCCCACAGTTCAAATACGAGGGGAGTTTTGAAATTCAGTTTCCCCGTAACAAACAATTCCCGCACCCTAAGGCTATAAGCGAATATTTGACGCCTTTGGTTGAGAGCGTTGTATCAAAAGGGGAGTATAGCATAACCTATATAT
>JBAVMD010000316.1:0-7170 GCA_049689695.1 Chitinophagaceae bacterium
GAACCAGGGTTCGTCCAACTGCTCATACGAAGAACCAATGGATGCTGAAACATACCTGAGGCAAAAATTTGTGAAGAACGAATTGGGAAATGCTGAAGTAATATCCGTTGAGCCCAACAAATATGTAGTAGAGCAGATGCAGCAAAGCAACGATAAGATAAGAAATGAAATGATGCAGTACGGCTCAGGCCAGATACAGTTTCATCAGACGGCAGTTAACGCAACCGTGCGCTGGCCTGATGGTACTGATGGCCTGGTAGTGCTTGGCGTATCTACTCTGGAGGGAGATGTGCCAAATGTTTACAATGGTACATCCTCCAAAATATTCACTACACAGGTTACTAAAAGAACTGTTTTTAAATATCCTTCTGCTGATGTTGAACAGGCAAAAAATCAGTTCAGCGTAGTTATGAGCAGCCTCAGGACCAATCCTGCATGGCAAAATGCTGTGAATGGTTTCTGGAAAGATGTAAGACAGAAAAAGCATGTTGCTCACGTTGGCCGCATACAAATGATGGATGAACAAACCCGCCAGATGGGTGAAGCGGCAATCAGGAAAGGTAATGAGCGGCTGCAGAACATGGATACACAAATGAGAAACTGGGAGGCTTCGCAAAGTTCACAGGACCGCATGCATACCAATTTCATAAAAACCATCCGTGAAGTGGAGACGTTCAAAGATGAAACAGGTAAATATGAAATGACATCCAGTTATAATCACGCCTGGAGCAGGGGAGATGGCAGCTCTTTTGTAATGAGTAATAATCCCAATTTCGATCCCGCATTTGTTTTGAAAGATCAGGCATGGAAGCAAATGAAAAAAGTAGATTAGGTTAATCTTCGAACCGTCCAAGATTCTGTTGTATCAGCACCAGGTTTTTACGCAACGTTTGCTTGAGGTGCATCTTGACCACCTGTCCCATGGAATGTACTTTTCTCAGAATGGGGTTGCCTGGCATTTCAAAAAGTTCATCTTTGAGCTGGTCTGTTTTTTCCGGCGTTGAAATAGTGTCTTTGCACATGATGTTGAGCAATTCAAAAACGCGGTGGCGATAAGAAGCGATCCGGAAAGCCATCATGGTGCGTTCTTCGGTCTGATACTGCTCTATGGAGTCTTTGTTGAGGTGTTTATCTGCCAGCTTCACCAGTTCGATGTTTTCTTTGAAAAATTGCGGCTTATAGAGATTCTTTCTTCCTTCGTACGATTGCTGGTCGAAATCGATGGCGCGGATGCGGTATTGAAAATCTTCGATGTCAGGCGTGATATCAACTACAAAATTATAACTGCGCATATCGCCGAGTAATCTTACAAAGCAACGCTCATTGAACTTTACGAACTCCTTCGCGAAGCGGATCTTATTGGTGCCGGGCTCATTCAGGTATTGCTTTATAAAAACATCGCCGGGGATGCCCGGAATATGCTCTTCTACCAGCGTGTTGTTATTGGTGAGAAAAGTAATGCGGTTGGGAGAAAGAATATGCTCGAGCTCCAGCCCATACACACGTGATGCATCTGCCAGCTTAATATAATAATGATCGTAATTATCATTGAACTTATTCACTATGCGAATGCGGAAAGGGTTTGAGTTGCCGAAAGTGCAGTAGTCTATCCGTGCCACATCCAGGTGCTTACTAAAGGTCAGGTCTCCTTCGGTTTTAAGGATCGCGTAGGTCTTCACCAATCCTTCCCGGATAAATTCCCAATCCTTCATATCGTACAATACTTTTTCCCAGAGCGTATCCTTGCCGGATTTATCTTTTATCGGAACTGAATAAGTAAAATGTAAAAGATCTTTATAGGCTACCGGTAACTTCACTTCACGGCCATGATGCTTGAGATAAGCGCGCAGCAGTTCATTCACCGGGAAGATCGGTTTCTTCCGGGAAGGCTTGTCTGCCTCATTTTCCTCGAATGCCTTTTGATTTTCTGTGAAACTCATGAAGGGTACAAATTAAATCATTTCCCGAAGCTTTTGAAAGTAAGCCGGCGCCTGCAGCAGCCTGCTGCCGTACCAGCTGAACATTTCCCCATCTGCCAGCATGATCTTTATGCCAGGCAGCAATGGCTGCAATTCTTCAAGATGCTTTTGAGCGAAAGGGTAGGGTTCGGATGAAAGAAGCAGCAGTTGGAGCCGAGAGATATCGGCTTCCGCCCGCAATTGTTCGATGCTAACTACAGGATATCGTTTTTGCGAAGCAAAAATGTTTTCAAGGCCGCATCTTGTAAGCATGTCGTGAATGAAAGTATCGTTGCCAATGGTCATGTATGGATCTTTCCAGATAAGATAAGCTGTGTGTAAGGGAGCTTTGCTTTTATCGAAAGATAGCTCAAGCAGTTCAAATTGTTGTTGTATGCGCAGCGCCATATTCATGGCAGGTTCAGCTTTACCTGTTATTTCACCAATGGAGCGGATCATGCTGCAGGCATCTTCAAGCGTATTCACATCACTTACCCAAACAGGAAAATCACGCTCAAGCGTTTCTACCTGGTCCTTTACATTCTCTTCTTTATTGGCAAGAATGAAGTCTGGCTGCAAGCGATGTACTGCATCGATGTGAATTTGCTTTGTTCCGCCAATACGGGTTTTATTTCTAAACCATTCATTGGGATGCACACAAAATTTAGTGATGCCAATGACTTCTTCATCGAGGCCTAAATGGTATAATAATTCTGTTTGGGAAGGAACGAGTGAAATGATGCGCACCGGATTTTGTTCCAGTGAAATTTGTCTGCCTGTTTGGTCGGTGAAGAACGGCATCGGGATGTTTGCCGCAAAGTAAGGAGAAGTAAAACACCCATCGCTTTTTACCTCCTGCTAAAATTGGTTTTTTAGCAGGAGGGTATTGGATGTTTTTGGTTTTTCAAAGGTGGATCTGGATAAATGAGGTTCTGAGGACGGTACTTTTGGTTTTTAGGACTTGGACTGGTTTTCGGTTTTTCAAGGATCAGGATCTTGGTTTTTTCAGGACGTTAGGACTTTCAAAATGGTTTTCAAAGGAATTGTTCAGTTTTTCAAGGACCTGGTTTTTCGGTTTTTCAAGGATCAGGATCTGGTCTGGTTTTTCAGGACTTGGATATCTTGGTTTTCAAAGTCCCGATAGCTATCGGGATTAAAAAGGAAGTTGATTGATACTGGATTCGGAATTTCTTTAGGAATTGGACGTTAGGATTTTCTTGGATATTGGATGATTGACTTAATCAATCAACTTCTGATGTAAAAGTATATTCACAAAGCAATGTTAACAAGAGCAAATCTGCCCGATTTAAAATCGTCAGTATTTACTGCTGAGTTCGTAAAACAAACAGTTTTCATCTCGTAATAACAGCAAAAAGCCTTCGTATGTTTACGAAGGCTTTATTAATGGTTTAGTTTTCAATCGCTTGCCGTCTGGAAATGGGAGTGGTTCTAGCTGCCCAAAGCCTGGATAACATCGTATTTGGTGACAATATGGAAATTTCCCGCCTCGTCTTTACTGAGCACCGCACCATTTTCTTTATTAATAAGTGTTTTTAGTCTTTCAACCGGTGTATCAAATTCAACTACAGGGAAAGCATGCTCCATTACATTCTGCACGCTTTCATTTTTCAGATCTGGATTAGAAAATACTTTTTGAAAGAGACCATTTTCACTGATGGACCCTATAGGGCCATTGCCATTTAATATCGGAAGATGTTCTACATCGTATTTCTTCATCAGCTCCACTGCTTCTGCAACTGTATGAGAAGGCTCGATGGTAATAAGCTTCTGCTTAGGGCCTCTTGCATTTACAAGGTCTTTAAATGTTTTTACTTCAAGGAAGCCGCGCTCTGCCATCCATTGATCATTATACACTTTAGCAACATAGCGGCTGCCGTGGTCGTGCAGTATCAGCACAACAACATCATCTTTCTTCAACTTGTCTTTCAATTGCATTAACCCTTGCACACAGCTGCCCGCGCTGTAACCGCAGAATAATCCTTCATCTTTTGCAAGCTTGCGCGTCATTATTGCGCCATCTTTATCTGTTACCTGCTCAAAATGATCTATCACATTCATGTTGTAATTCTCAGGCACAAAATCCTCACCGAATCCTTCGGAGATATAAGGATGCACTTCATTCATATCTATCTCACCTGTGCGGAAATATTTTGTAAGCAATGAGCCGTATACATCGATGGCCCATACCTGTATATCCTTGTTCATTTCTTTCAGGTACATAGCTGTACCCGTGACAGTGCCGCCTGTGCCGGCAGTACAAACAAGGTGAGTGATCTTGCCTTCCGTCTGTTTCCATATTTCCGGGCCGGTAGACTCATAATGCGCCAGGCGGTTAGCAAGATTATCGTATTGGTTGCAATGGAAAGAGTTTGGTATATCTTTTGCCAATCTTGCCGCGACTGAATAATAGCTGCGCGGATCTTCGGGTTCCACATTGGTTGGACAAACGATCACTTCGGCGCCCAGGGCACGCAGTATATCAACCTTTGATGCCGATTGCTTATCTGTTGTTGTGAATATGCATTTGTAGCCTTTAACCACGGCAGCCATGGCAAGGCCCATACCTGTATTGCCCGACGTGCATTCGATAATAGTGCCACCAGGCTTCAGTTTGCCTTCTTTTTCAGCTACTTCTACCATCTTAATGGCCATGCGGTCTTTGATGGAATTACCGGGATTAAAGTATTCAACTTTCGCAAGAACAGTGCACGGAAGGTCTTTGGTGATCTTATTCAGCCTGATAAGCGGTGTATTACCTATGGTTTCCAGGATGTTGTTTCTAATATCCATAACAAGCATTTTATAGGCCGCAAAGGTAAGCTTTAGATGCGGGTTAGCTAAGTGGAAATTCTGATTGTAGTGAAAAAAACATCCGCTTTATACAATAGGAGTTTATAACGCGTTATATAAGTAATCCGCCCCCTATGAAGAGTAAGTATCTTCTGTGTTTATTATTATGCGTGCATTTGAGCGTATGTTCATTTGCCACCACTTATTACCTCAGCAGCTCCGGGAATGACAGCAATTCCGGGCTTAGTTCTTCCAATGCCTGGAAAACAATTCAAAAGCTCAATACCATCGATCTGCAGCCCGGCGACATTGTCTTGTTCGAAGGCGGCTCCATTTTCACCGGTAATATTTTTCTCGACCAGCAGGATGCAGGCACTTCTGCACAACCCGTTACCATAAGCAGCTATGCCACAGGCAAAGCAATCATCAATGCCAATAACGGCCTTGGAATAAAAACATATAACTGTGCCGGCATCCGTATTTCCAATCTTGCCATTCAAGGCAGCGGCATTGCAACCAATACCGGCAGCGGAATTGATATTTACATGGATGTTGCTTTTGATCTTTCATTTATAAGAATAGACAGTTGCGATGTAAGCGGCTTTCGGGGTTATGGCATACAGATAGGATGCTGGGATACGAACAATGGATTTAATGACGTGCATGTGCGCTATGTGAACAGTTTTAATAACGGAAGTGGTGGCATGACCACTTATGGATACAACAATATTATTAACCACCAGGATTTTTATGTTGGTTATTCAATTTTCCACGACAATAAAGGACGTGCAGATGTAACTACCACTCATACCGGCAATGGTATTGTTTTGTCGGCAGTTGAAAATGCAATGATCGAATATTGCGAAGCGTATAATAATGGAGAGAACAATGCACATCCAACAGGCGGACCGGTAGGTATTTGGTTTTCGCTGGTGCGAAATGGCATTATACAATTCTGCGAAAGCCATCACAACCGCTCTGCTACTTTTGATGGCGGTGGATTTGACCTGGACGGAGGTTCGCAAAATTGCATCATACAATATTGTTATAGTCACGACAACGTAGGCGCAGGTTTCCTGATGGCGGAGTATGGATCGGGAGTGGCTTTCACCAACAACATTATCCGCTACAACATCAGCCAGAACGATGCAAGAAAGGGGTTGGCAGGCGCTATTACGTTCTGGGGAGTGGATGCCAGCAATCGAATTAACCAGAGTTATGTCTACAATAATTCGATATTCCTCAATACAGATAATGCAAGCGGAACACCTGCTGCGGTAAAACTTATAGGAAATAATTTTTCCGGCGTAAAGCTCAGTAATAATGTTTTTTATACTTCGGGCAATGTGCAGCTTGTAAATGCCGATACGGATACAGACAGCACTATGCTGCATTTTCTTTTCAATGACTATTATTCTGCAAGCGGTCAGCCGGTTTTTACATGGGCATGGAATGTTTACAACAATCTTGCTGCCTGGAAAGCTGCTGCTGTTACACAGGAAAGAAGAGGATTGCAGCAATCCGGTATGGAGGTCGATCCTTTAATGATAGCGCCCGGAAGTTCCGGTACGGTAGGTCTTGCACAATTACAACAGCTTGCAACTTATTTAACAGGCTACCGCCTTCAGCCAGGCTCTGGTATGGTGGATGGAGGATTGGATGTGAACAGCATCAGCGGCCTGGGAATAGGAGCGCGTGATTTTTTTGGTAATTCGCCACATGCTGGCGCAGCACAGGATATAGGCGCACACGAGTGTGCGGATTGTTATATTGTTTTGCCGAATACATCTGTTTTATTGAACGCAATCAGATCGGAAGAAGGCGTAAAGGTCAGCTGGACGATAAAAGATCCATCGTTCATTAAAGAATTCATAATAGAGTACAGTCTCAATGGCAGAGAGTTCACCGCTTTAAATAAAATACCTGCGAACCCGCTTAATAAAAATTACGAAATTATAGATACCATGCGCAGCCAGCGTGCGAATTACTATAGGTTGCTGGTGATTCAGACAAGTGGCAGAAGTTTTTACAGTAAGATCATTAGTGTTTCAGGCAGACAGGCTGGCTTGATGATCACTCCTATCCGCAGCGGCAATGGCTACACCATTATGATTAACAGCCCGGTTCAACAGCAGGTTATATTTTCCGTACTGAACTCATTTGGAGAATTGTTGCAAAGAAAGACCTGGAGCATATCAGAAGGGATTTCCTACCACAACATGAACATCAAGCTTCTTCCCGGCATGTATTTATTGAATATCACTGATGCGACAGGCCGCTCAAGCACTGTTCAATTGCTCATTAACGGGTGATTGCACTAAATTTGCATCTTAACTTGTACCAGTGAAAGTTTATTTTATCAGCGGGTTGGCTGCAGATTCAAGAGTGTTCCGGTATATAA
>JBAVMD010000317.1:0-8067 GCA_049689695.1 Chitinophagaceae bacterium
GGGCAATCCTGATACGTTCATCAGTGCAGGTGCCATGGGCGCTAACCTGTTGACGCATCTGCTGGGACAGGATATGCAGGACTTAGGTAATAAGATCAAGCTTTATCGTGAAGCAAGAAAGAAGAACGGCCATGATGAGAAAGCGGGTAAAGTAACGGTGATGCTGCATGCATTTATTGGTGAAGACATAAACGAAGTAGAAAAGATAGTAGAGCAGCCTTTTATCGAATACCTGAAAAGCTCAGTTGGCGTAAGCAAGATTACGCTGGAACAGGCTGGCATCAGGGAATCCGATCTTACCGAAGAGGTGAAAGAAAAAATACTCAAAGGAGCCTTCCGCAGGTATTATAAAACCAGCGCGTTGATTGGAACTATCGGCAGTTGCGGCAGCATATTAAAAGACCTGAAAGAAATCGGGATAGATGAAGTTGCATGTCTTATAGACTTTGGAGTAGAAGAGAATATTGTATTAAGCAATCTTAAGAACCTGAAAAAACTTAAGGCGCTCTTCTCGAAAAAAGTAAAAAAACTGCACCGCCCTGTTACCATGATGCAGTCTACACCTTCTTATATGAAGTTGCTGCAGGAAGACAAAGCATCGGGCAAATTCCTGCAATCATTGAATGCTGTATTGATAGGTGGGGAGGCATTGCCGCTTTCATTGGTAAAAACCATCAGGGAGCAATGCGGTAGCGAGATCTATAACATGTATGGTCCAACCGAAACAACTATTTGGTCGTGCATACACCGCATAGAACGCAAGCCTGCAAAAGTGCTCATCGGTAAGCCTATGATGAATACGCAGGTATACATACTCAGCGAAGAAATGAAGCTGTTGCCTGCAGGTGTAGCCGGCGATATGTACATCGGCGGAAAAGGCGTGGCGCGTGGCTACCTGAACAATCCTGGCCTCACCGCAGAACGATTTGTCTCAAATCCATTCAGCCAGGGAGAGAGAATATACAAAACAGGCGACATTGCACGATGGCTGCCGGATGGAACAATTGAATTCATAGGGCGCAAAGACAACCAGGTAAAGCTCCGCGGATACCGGATAGAGCCAGCGGAAATTGAAAACGCATTGCAGACCTATCCCGCTGTAGAATCAGTTGCTGTAACTGTACGGAGTAACATTCATAGCGAAAAGGAATTGATAGCATACCTCGTAAGCAGTCAGAAATTAAGCGTTGCAGATCTGCGCGAATGGCTGGGGAAAACACTTCCGTTATTTATGATCCCCGATGCATTTGTACAGTTGGAATCTTTGCCATTGACCGCTAATGGAAAGATCGACCGCAAGCGATTGCCCGATCCGGCAAGCCTGATCATGGATACAGGTATAGCTTATATGGCCCCACGTACGACGCTTGAAGAAAAATTAGTTGCTGTATGGCAGGAGGTGCTGGGTAAAGAAAAGGTTGGAATTAAAGACGATTACTTCGAGTTAGGCGGCAATTCTTTGAAAGCAATGCGCGTGATTAAGAGGATAATGGATGAGACGTCTTATTCAGTTCCGCTGACCGTATTGTTCACAGAAAGGACCGTAGATAACCTGGCTGTTTACATCGATAAACTGAATACTGATCAAGCCAATGACAATGCACAGGAATATCCTGAAAACGATGATTCGATGACGGATGTTTCCTATAGTGAGCGTGTTTATTTCTCAGAATGGTATGCAAAAGAAGCGCATGTTGTGGTAAGCGCTTTTGAATACATGGATATAGATGTGGAAGCGTTCAAGGAAACGATCTACAAGTTGATTGCAAGGCATGAAATATTGAGAACCGCTTTCATAAATGTAGACGGTGTGCTGAAGCAAAGAATATTACGTGTTGAAGAGTTGAATTTTACCATTCCTGATCCCGTTGTTGTTACTGCAGAAGAATTGGCAGTAATCACTGAAAAAGCCTATCATACAAAATTCGATCTTACTGCTGCTCCGCTTCTGCAGGTAAATATCTACAAAAAACAAACAGGCAGCTATGTGATACTTATCGTGGCGCATCACATTCTTTCTGATGGCTACTCAGCGAATGTTACTGCGAACGAATTGCCTTTATTATATGCTGAAAGTGTGGCCAAAAGGACTTCATCGCTGCCTCCGCTTGCTTTTCAGTACAGGGACTTTGCTAACTGGCAGATGAATTTTGTGAGCTCACCGGAAGGCGCCGCGCACAGAGATTACTGGCTGAACAAGCTGGAAGGATTTAAGCCGGCCATTCAATGGCCTTTCGCCCAGGAAACTGTTGATAATACAGAGCAGGGCGTGGTAGTGAATATGATCAAGACCATCGATGGAGCTTTTTACGATGAAGTAGACCGGTTTGCCCGCAAGAACAGTCTCACTTATGCAGGATTGTTGCTGGGAACGCTCACACTTCTCCTGCATCGCCTGAGCGGAGAGGAAGACGTTACAGTGTTCACACAGGTTTCCGGGAGGGATTCAAAATACTATGGACGGCTTGATGTTACCGGGCTCCTTGGAAATTTCACCAATATGCTGCTCGTTAGAAACCCCGTTTCCGGTAAGCAATCTGCCGTTGAATTTCTCAAACAGGTACAGCACAATTTCCTGCAGGACCTTGGTTACGATGCATACCCGGTAGATAAGCTGGTGCATGAGCTTTCTGGCATACAGCAGGACCATTTCCTGAGATCTACCGTGTTGTTCAATTACCATAACTACAGTTACCTGAAAGAAATGAATGTTGAAACGGGTGAAAGCGAGACTGAAACTAAAACGCGTGGGGGTCTGCCGCTTCAGCAGGCATTTATTTTAGGTGTTTCTGAATATGAAAACTGCATGGCCCTGATGTTCGCATTCAATAAGAATGAGATGGATCATGCTGCGCAAATAGAGATCAGGGACCAGTATTTCTCTATACTGGAGCAGGTCATACAAGATCCTCAATTGCCGGTATCGCAAATAGATTTTACTCATCATAAAAACATTTCTAAAAAACAAAAAGTATGAAGAAGGATATATGGTATTTAAAGCCGAATGTAATAATCGAACCATTGATTGAAAGATGGTATGCATGGGCGCACCTCATTTCACCTGCAACGGCAGCAATGAATATTGTAGGCAGGCATTTGAAGATCATGAATTCTTATATACAATCGCCCCAGATACATGCCGCCGCCGTGCAAAACCCAAAAATGCTCGGTGGTCCGTTCATGGACTATAAAACGCCCCGCGTAGATGATATTAAAAAACTGAGGGAGCATACAAAGGAAAAGCAAGGGCCATTGATCAAGCTGGCAGAGGCGATCGTGGAGCTTGATAAATTGCTCAAAACTTACGGCAAGGGATATTCACTGGAACCTTTGTATGAAAAGGTTCCTGAGCTGCTGAAGGGTTACGTAGAATTGATCTACGATCTAAATGGAAATCCTTCTTTCCGCATCTTCGAAACATTGCTGTACAACAGTGAATTTTATGATAAGAGCTCGCAAAGCATCGCTTTGTGGATCACCAACAACGATGAGCGTCCGTTTTGCCTGAGCACTGCGAGGCTTGATGAGCCGCATGTGCTGCACCTGAATATACCTTTCGATCATCCCGGCATAGATGCATTAAGCCGCATGAAGCGAAACGGCGGGTCAATTGATGAAATTGCCGCAATGCTTGGTTTGAAAGAATCTGACAGAGCGCTTTTCGAAACTTTCTTTACGCAGGAAGAACATCCTGTTTACCAGAAATACGAAGGCAACAATGTAAGAATGCGTTATTTCGGCCATGCAGCCATACTCATTGAAACTAATGACGTGAGTATATTGGTTGATCCCCTCATCAGCTATTACGGCTATGAATCCAGCGTAGATCATTTTTCGGATGTAGACCTGCCTGATGTAATAGATTATGTGCTGATCACACACAATCACCAGGACCATATCCTCTTTGAAACATTACTGCCCTTGCGCCACAAGATCAAACAGATCGTTGTTCCCAGAACTACTTCGGGCATGCTGCAGGACCCCAATGTAAAAATGGCCTTCAACAAGGCCGGGTTTAAAAACGTGGTGGAGATAGACGATATGGAAGAACTGAAATTCAATAACTGTACAATTACAGGCATTCCATTCACCGGCGAGCATTGCGATCTGAACATCAATGCAAAAACATGTTACCATGTAGCGTTCGATGATTTTAAATTCCTTTTCGTGGCCGATTCAAGGGTGGTGGAAGCAAAACTCTACCAGCACATTCATCGTGCTATCGGTGATGTGGACGTGATCTTCCTGGGTATGGAGTGCGACGGCGCGCCGCTTACCTGGTTGTACGGTCCGCTGCTTACAGAAGAATTGTCGCGCGACAAAGACCAGTCAAGAAGACTTGCCGGCTCAAACTTCGAAAAGGGAATGCACCTTGTTGACATCTTTCATCCCAAAGAAGTATACGTGTATGCAATGGGAATGGAACCCTGGCTTGAATTCATCAGCACCGTTCGGTATACGGATGAATCCAATCCCATCATTCAGTCGAACCTGCTGGTGCGTGAATGCATCAACAGGGGAATCATTTCTGAAAGATTGTATGGTGAAAAGGAAATACTGTATGTAAATGTTACGGAAATGGCTGAGGCTACTGCATAAGGTTTCATACCCGCGCAATTATATTTTATCACTGCACTTGTATTAAAACATCATTGTGAAACAATTCATAAAGATCGTCCTGCCGCTTATCGGTAAAAAAGAGCTGTTGAACTACTTCTGTCTGGGAGTGCTTTCCGGGTTATGCAATTTTTTGTTCATCAATGCGGTAACAAGGATAGTTGGGGCTATTGCCGCCGGCTATTATGGAAGCGTGAGCAAAGAGTATATAATTATATTCTTTTCAATAATCCTGGTATTCATCTGGGTGAAGAGAACGCTCTCATTGCTGATGATGAAAGTTTCGCAGAGAATATCCTGGAGCCTGCGCAAGCAGATACTATCGCTTGTGCTGAACTCCGGCTATATGCAGTTTTCAAGCAGGAAGCACAGGATCGATTCGGCCATTGTAAACGATGTAAATACATTGACAGGTGCATCGATGGGTGTAATTGATTTTTGCATCTCGGTTATTATCGTTCTTTCCTGTTTCATTTACCTGGCTACCGTATCCTTTTTGTTATTTCTTATTACACTTGGCGTGGCAATTATAGGCGCAGGTATTTACTCTATCAATGCGCGGAAGAATATGCTGAGCTTTGAAAAGATCCGCAATCTTGAGAACAGGTTCCAGGAAAATTTCAACTCCATACTCAATGGATATAAGGAAATATACATGGAGCCGGGTAAAGGCCAGCATATCTTCTCGAATAAGATCGGCGATATAGCCAATGAATCTTACCGCACCAATCTTATCACCATGACGCGCATACTTAATAACTCCATGACAGGGCAGGTGTTGTTCTATCTGCTGATATCATCGGTCTTATTGGTATTCAGCGTAGTGTTGTCAGTAAAACCGGTGGATGTGGTGAGCTTCGTATTCACGCTCACCTATCTCCTGGGATCTATCGAAGCGGTGATGCTGATGTTGCCCATGCTGATGCGGGCAGGTGTTGCTGCGGGTAACCTCGCGCAATTGAGACAGGAACTGGAAGACAATGTGCTTCCGCCTTCGGCTGCACGCATAGTAGGGTTCAGGGAATCGTTTGAAACCATACAGGCTTGTGAGCTTGAATTTTATTATGGTGATCGACAGAGATCATTCGGCATCGGTCCCATCAACTTCGAAGTAAATAAGGGCGAGGCGATATTTATTTACGGTGGTAATGGAAGCGGCAAGACCACATTTATTTATTCGTTGTTAGGATTGTACCAGCCAACTGCGGGCATGCTGAGGCTGAATGGCATGGCAATCAACGAAGCAACGTACGCTGAGTACCGCTCGCTTTTCTCTGTTGTGTTCAGCGATTATTATTTGTTCGATGAAATAATCACTCCGCAACCGGTAAATCTTAAAAATGCAGCGCAGTATCTTAAGATATTCGAACTGGAAGATAAAGTGACCATTGAAGGAAACAGGTTCTCTACAATCGATCTGTCGGCGGGACAGAAAAAACGCCTCGCCCTTATAGCAGCGCTGCTGGAAGACAAGCCAATATTGGTGTTGGATGAATGGGCAGCCGACCAGGACCCGCATTTCCGGAATAAGTTTTACACGGAAATAGTTCCCCTGCTGAAGAGCAGCGGTATTACAGTTGTTGCCATCACGCATGATGATAAATACTACTACTGCGCAGATAAATTATTTAAGATGGACGAAGGCAAGCTCATTCAACGCAATCTTGCTATCGGCCAGGCAGGGCACATTGCCATGCATCAAAATATCTCTCAATACTGAAATACAAACCTGAAATGAAATCAATAAACAGGAGTGCAATATTTCCGCTCATTGCTTTGGTGATACTGGTGATTGCATTATCACAACACATGTTTTCCATAACCTCGTTTGGAAAAATATTCGATCCATTTATCGGCGCTGTTCAGAACGGAGGCGACCGGCTGCTGGAAAGGCGCACATGGAAAGGGTCCGAACTTGGCTTGTCAGATTCTGTTTCCGTTGTGTTCGACGACCGCAAGGTGCCGCACATTTACGCAAAAAATACGGACGACCTGTATTTTACGCAGGGATATGTTACTGCCTATTTACGCTTGTGGCAAATGGATTTTTTAAGTTACTTATCCGCGGGCAGGCTTTCTGAAATATTCGGACAGAACGGTACGCTCGATTACGACCGTTTGCAAAGGAGAGCAGGAATACTGCAGGCTGCAAAAGAGTCCGTTAAATTAATGGAACAGGACCCGGAGACGAACAAAGTGCTGGAGGCATACACAAAAGGTGTGAACGCGTACATCAGTAAACTCGATTATAAAACGATGCCACTGGAATATAAATTCCTGAATTATACGCCGGAGCCATGGACAAAATTGAAGACAGCGCTCATCATGAAATACATGGCTAACACCTTGTCCGGGTTTGAAGAAGACCTTGGTGTTTCGAAACTGATGATCGCATTGGGCGAGCAGAAATTCAATCAGCTCTTCCCCGAATTCAGCCTGTACATGAGCCCTGTGGTCAGCAGTAAGGATGTAATGAAAAAATCAGTGATGGCGTACACAAAAAAGCCTGATTACCTCGATTACTCTTTTCTGTCGTCAGGTTCTGTTATTGCGCAAAGCACTTATAACCCAAGGCTGGGAAGCAATAGTTGGGTAGTGTCTGGTAAAAAAACAAAGTCCGGGTTTCCTATCCTTTGTAATGATCCGCATTTAACGCTCTCGCTTCCTGCTATATGGATGGAAATGCAGTTGACATCGCCTGATCAAAATGTATATGGCGTATCCATTCCCGGTACGCCTGCTGTTATCATCGGCTTTAATGAAAACATCGCATGGGGAATTACGAATGGCGCCGATGATGTGAAAGACTGGTACAAACTGAAGGTGACGGATGATTATAAAAGATACGAGCTCGATGGAAAATGGCTTGATCTGAAATATACTTCGGAAGAAATTAAAGTACGAGGCACAAAACCTTTTTATGATACCATCTACCGAAGTGTTCAGGGCCCGCTTATGTTTACTAAGAATTTTCCTGGCTTTCAACCCGAACTGGTCAATCATGCCATGCGATGGGAATTGCACAATCCTTCAAACGAATTCCTGTGCTTTATAAAATTGAACAAAGCCAAAAATTATGCAGAGTATCAGCAGGCGATAACAAACTTCAGCACGCCTTTGCAAAACTTTACGTTTGCTGGCAAAGATGGAACCATTGCGGTGAATCACCAGGGACGCCTGCCCGTGAAATGGCCGGGACAGGGAAAATTTATATTGGATGGTACCACCAGCGCGCATCTGTATACGAAATACATACCGTTTGACAGTATGCCTCATACTGTTAATCCATCGTCGGATTATATTGTAACTGCAAACCAGCGCCCAACCGATAGTAATTACAAATATTACTACAATGGTTACTTTACTGAGCATCGAGCCAATCGCATCAAACAAATATTGGTCGCCGAAAACCAGTTTGATATTGAGAAGATGGAGAAGATGCAGCTCGAC
>JBAVMD010000318.1:0-8663 GCA_049689695.1 Chitinophagaceae bacterium
TCTAAATCCTACCCCTTCAAATACTTCTAACTGCTTTGCAGCCGAATAAAGGCTATTGGGTGTAGTTGCTATTTTAACGCTGTTTGAATAATATTGCTTAGCCAATTCCATTTGACCAAGAACAAAATAGCATTCTCCCAATACGAGTTCCGTCCATTCGTCCGATGATGTAAACCTTGTTTTAAGAATATGACCAGCCAATGATTTATATAACTCGATCCCGGCGTCCGGAGATTCAGGCTGTGACAATATTTTCAATGCTGCCTGGTTAACTAAAATATATATACTGTTTGGAGAAACCAAAGCGCCCCGATCATAAAAAGTTAATGCTTCTGCAAATTTGGCCTGTCTTTTCAATCTCCCACCCATCATTCCCAACGTTTCCGGATCGAACGGATTTAGCGAGAGTGCCCGCTCAAACGCTATTAGTGATTCTTCATCATGCTCAGGACCAATTTGCTGCAGAAACCACCCCAACTGACGATAAATTTCAAAATCATCTTCACGTTGTTTCACAGCAGTTTTAAGAACTTCACTTGCCAACAACCATTCTTTGTATTCTGAAAGCCGTACTGCCAATGTTAAAAGTGGCGAAACAGGCAAGGGATTGAGATTTTTTATCCAAAACCATACTGCGATCAATTGTTCGATATTTTTAGATCGTTGAATACGGGCGCTTATATCCTGCTCAAATGCAACCGAATCGTTTTGGGGAGATGATAGCGTTCCAATCTTTTCAAGAAATGATCTGACCGGATTTTCAACTGGCACTGCGGTATGGGTTCGCAAAAAATCTGCAATTAGTTTTATAGTACGGCTCCATACCGATTGATCTTCTGGATAAAAAATTATTCTATGAGAAGACAAATCAAATGGAATAGAAGAACCTGTTCTCGCAATCAAAATTGTTCCTCCCGATGAAATGGCGTGCCGAATACCAAGTTCATAAAAAACGTTCGGATTTGGAATACTGATATCAGCTAAAACGAGATCTGCAACCATAATTTCACGCAGATACTGATCACTTATATATCCCGGCACCGTCATCTCATCAATTCGAACAACTGTCCAGCCAACTTCTATACCTGCTTTCTGGATGAGTTCATTATATACAACATCGAAATCAATATTATCACTGGTTTCCGTTAAAGTCTTATTGCCAAACGGCATTATTACAAACAGCTTTGGCATAAACACATCATGTTAGTACATGAATATATTCATTTTTTATTTAGACATGTACCATTCCAAAAAGGTATTGAAACCGACAGTCACCCTTTCCACCCTTTTATTCGCTCCTTATACGTTCTGCTCGCCCTGATCTTTTTGCCGTTGGAAAGGATCAGTTCATGATCCCCGTTCAATAAAGACTGAATGCTTTTGATGCAGCTGATATTTACAATTACAGAACGATGAACTCTTGTAAAACAGGAAGGATCAAGCGATGATTCCAGTTCATAGATAGGCTGGTTCAATAAATAAGTTTTCGTTGCTGTTACGATCTGAACATAAGCGCCTTCAGCCTGGAAATACTGAACGTCATTAATAGGAATGAGGTCCGTACGGCTGCCTAATTTTCCGGGCAATTGTGCCAGGTAATTTTCACCGGCTTTCTTTTTGGTGAACTCCACATAATCCATCGCACGTTTTAACGCCCGGTCAAAGCGTTCCTTTTCAAAAGGCTTCAGCAAATAATCTACCGCCTCCATGTCAAACGCGGGCAATGCATATTCATCATAAGCCGTAGTGAAAATAACCGCTGGCAGTGCGCCGGTTGCTTTGTGCTGCAATACTTCCATGCCGCTCAGTTCGGGCATTTTAATATCGAGAAATAAAATATCGGGCTTGAAATGCTGCAATGCCTGCACGGTGCTCTTGCCGTCTGCGCATTCTTCCAGTTCCAATCCATCTTTCCACTCACCTAGGTAATACAGCAGCAATTCCCTTGCTTCTTTTTCATCATCCGCTATAAGTATTCTCATTGGCATGCTCGTTCTTTTGATTGGGTATTTCGATGGCTACCAGCACTCCCTGGCCTGACTGATTGGGAGATATAACAAGCCGCTGATTTGTTGCATACAATTGTTTCAATCTTTCCCTGGTGTTGCTCAACCCGATACCTGCATTGAAATTGATCTCCCTGAAATTTTTTTTGCCATTGTCTTTTACAAGGATCACCAATTTTCCATTTACGGAATGGATATCGATGATAATCTTTCCCTTATCGTTATAAGGCTCTACCCCGTACTTAACTGCGTTCTCTACGATGGGTTGCAAAAGCATTGATGGAACCAGGCTGTTTTGTACAGAAGGCTGCACACGCACATCCAGTTGCAAACGGTCCCTGAACCTGGTTTCCTGTATATCCAGGTACAATTGCAATAACTCCATTTCTTTATGAAGCGGTATCAGTTGCTGCTTGTTTTCTCTCAATGAAAACCGAAGTAATTCACTTAGCCGCACGAGCATTTTATTGGCTTCATCATTCTGTTTGCGCACAACAAATGAGCTGATGGTATGAAGCGTATTGAATAAAAAATGCGTGTTCAACTGTCCTTTCAGCAATTCAAGCCTGGAAGTAAGCAAAGATCTTTCCAGTTCCATCGCTTTCTTATTAATGCTGATGTTCTGGCTCAGGTATTCCCAGATGTAACAAAAACCAACGGTGGAAACATACACGATGCTGTTGGTGGAAATAGAATTGTCTACGATCATTCCAAATACCTGCATGCTTGTACCTGTTCTTGCAACACCAAAAAATTCACTTTTATGCAATAGTTCATGAAGCAGCAGGTAGGCGCTGCTCCAGAATATCGCGGAAAACAACAGAAATCCGGCAACATGTGTAAAAAAAAGACGGGCTATCCTTATGTTAACCATCCAGAACTTCAAAGTATACAGCACGATCAATGGCGAAAGCAATGCCCTGAGTAACCAGAACGTAATGAAATAAGGAAGGTATGGAGAATTCCAATTGGACTTACCCAGGAACACAATCGCTTCCAGCAATACCAGCACCACTGGTATGAACCAGATACCGAAGACGTATATTCCTTTCCTGTAATGCATTTGCAGAGATAAGATACAAATATCCTTTGTTTATTTGTTTACAGGAATGGAAGCATCAACGGCTCATGCGGTAAATTCATCGCCCTGCAAATATCCTATTGCTTTTGTACGGCCGTTGCAGGAATATTGTATCAAATGTTTGTTATGACAGCAAAATATATCGCAATACCAATAAACTGCCTGAAGACATTTATATTATGGACTGTAACAGCGGTTTTGTCAACGGGTGTTGTTGCGCAAAATAACGATGCGGCTGAATTTATGGTATTGCTAACCAATGCAAGAAAATTTTCTGCTGAAAAGAAATGGAAAGACGCCGTTACAGCCTGGGAAAAGGTGAAAGAAAGAAATCCCGTAAACGGCGAATACTACGCTCATCTCGGCTCTGCGTATTACAATAATGCACAATACCAGCAATCAATCGAAGCCTATAAAAAACAGATAGAGCTGCGCTTTGGCCTATTGGCGAATGCAGCCTATAACATTGCATGCAGTTATGCGCTTGCAGGAGAAAAAGAACCGGCAATTGAATGGCTTGACAAAGCTTTTCAAATGGGGTTTCGTTCGTATACTCATGCGCAGGCCGATACCGATCTTAAGATCCTGCAGGGCGATCCCCGTTTTGTAAAAATATTAGCGCTGGAAGACGTTTCAAAAATGAGCCGCGTTCAGGGCTGGCAGTACGATATGGAAGTATTGAAGAAAGAAGTGATGCGCAAAGCTTACCTGCGCCGCGATCTTTCGATGGAAGCATTCAATAAGCAATACGATCAGCTGTATAATTCAATCGACAAGTTTACAGATGTGCAGATGGTGATGCAACTAATGAAACTGATGGTGAATGTGGGAGACGGACACTCATCTGTTTTCCCGCCGAGCCGCAAAGAATTCATGCTCACTGCACCGGTACAATACTATTTCTTTAAGGAAGGCTTATATATTGTTGCGGCCGATCCCAAATACAGGCATCTGGTGGGCAGCAAGGTTTTAGCTTTTGAAAATAAGACCGTCGATGAAGTATCTAAAACATTGTCGCCTTTCATAACGCGCGACAATGAAATGGGTGTGCTGCAAAATCTTCCTTCTGTAATGCGTCATACCCCCGCTCTGCATGAACTGGGTTTGACAGCCGATCCCGGTAAAGTAGTATTGAAATTGCAGGATGTATCAGGAAAAGAGACTACTGCAACAATAACAGCAGATACTTCCGTTGTGCGGGTAGATCATAAATCTGTTCCTGACAAGTGGGTGAAGCTATACGAGGTTGCAGGCAAGCCCGTACCGCTTTATCTTAAGAATCTGAAAGCCTTGTACTGGTTTGAGAAGCTGCCCGGAACAAAAACGGTTTATTTTCAGTGGAATTCCGTGCGCAACGATAAGAATATTCCTCTGACCCAGTTCACTGATAACCTGATGAAATACATTAATGAGAACGATGTAGAAAAGCTGGTCATCGATCTCAGATGGAACAATGGCGGCAATACGATGCTGCTGCCGTATTTCATCAACTCGATCATTAAAAACGAAAAGATCAACCAGCGGGGAAACTTATTTGTGATCACCGGCCGGAGAACTTTTTCTGCTGCGCAGAACCTTGCCACTTATCTTGAGAAGCAGACCAATGCCACCTTTGTGGGCGAGCCTACCGGTTCTAGTCCAAATTTTGTTGGAGAGGAGGATTTTATCACACTCCCCTACAGCAAACTGGCCATGAATGTTTCTGACTGGTTCTGGCAATCATCCTGGCCCTGGGATAACCGCACCTGGATAGCGCCCACCATTTACGTACCACCAACATTTAAAGCCTATAGCGCCAACACCGATGAAGCGCTCGAAACAATAAGAAGTTTTATAATGGAGGGGAAGAAAGGGTTTTAATTTAAGAAGGTCATTGGTCTTTCAGTCAATAGGTCATTGGTCATTGGGTCAATAGGTCATTAAGTCATTGGAACGCAACAATAATTAAATAACCCAATGAATAATTAAATAACCCAATGACCCAATGACCAAATGACCAATTGACTTAATGACCTAATGACTTTCTTTTCCACGTCAGCAAGAGAATTATAACCCACACCCCCGTCCAGATATTTACCAGCAATGGTGATCCAAGCACACCTGCCTGATGTAAAAATCCTTTTTCGAGAAGGCTGTTACCCAGTTTATGCATCAGCGCAAATTCAATAAGCATCGGCAGCAATAAAAAGCAAATGAACAGCGCTGTTCTGTAATGTTTGTCCATCGATCTCCATATTCTTACTAAAGGCGGAACGATCAATAACAGAACGATGAATATTTCTGCTATCCATGTTATGGCAGAAAGTTTCTCCTGCTGAAAAACATATCTTGTAATAACTGACTCATCACCGCCCCTCATCAACACCGTAAATAATCTTGCAAACGGCTTATTGGCGAGTATAAGCATCCATCCAAGCGACCTGTATGCTGGTGAAGAATTTCTTCTCATAAGCAGGAAGCCTGTCCAGATCAAATCATAGGTGAGCAATGGTCCGGCTATCGTTGCCCAAATCGAATTCACTCCGGCCGCGCAGGCCTTGCACACATCCCATGCATTAAAATCCCTTTGTCCCCAGCATCCGCATTGCAACCGCGCAGTAGCGGTATGACTGATCTCGTGCAACTCGTGGCACACGAACATCAGCGCAAGAAATGCAAAGACTGTCGGAAGATCGAACCTGAACTTCATAGTACGCAAATTAACTGGGTTCATTCTTTCTTAAAACCTGCTGCTGTACAGGATGAAGAATACAATATATCAACTGAGGAATCGGGTGCCTGAACCGGTCTGGCTGCCGGGGCATAGGGGATTTCCCTGATACCCATTATCTAAATTCCCGATAGACCTGCTATCACTTACTCATTACTTTTAAGTAAATTAAGACGTCAAAGCCAGTAACCCCTTTACCAGGCTTAATTAATTCCCTAATCTCTAAAAACATTTGTATGAACCAGGAAACAGTTGTAATGCCCCCCACTACAGGTTATGGTAACGTAAAAGGAGATCATGATTTCAATCCTATCAGTTTGCCGGAAGCAAGAACATGGGTAAAATCGTTCCGCAAGATGGAAAGAGGCATGGTTGGAGTTGGAGTGATCCATACATACGACTGCATGCTGAATTACCTGCTGAATGACTATGCGGGCATCAAAGACAAGCAACCCGATAAAGACGCGGCTGGTTTCGGCGATTATAATTGGGGAGTAGGGCATTTTTTCATGCGTGAAACCGACGACGACGATCATATAAGTTTCTGTGTTGCCCCGGTATTGTTTAAACCTGATGAAACAAACCCGCACCACACATCTGTGCTCGACCCCTTCGATCCCAACTGTAAGTACAAATACACCTACGGTATAAATAGCGTTATGCCCTCTGCTGACGACGATGGAGAAATTTACGACATGGGCGAAATGTGGCCATAAACCAATCTTAAAAAAACATATACATTTTAAATGTATCCCTTTAACCTTTTCATAGAGATCCTATGCTTTGCCCTGGCGCTTCTTTTTTTAAGGAATGATAAAGCCGGGCTTTGGAAATACTTTAAAATGTATATGTTCATTACCGTTGTAATAGAAGCAATGGGCTGGCTGCTTCGTTCTTACTGGCATGTGAACAATCAATGGGTGTACAATATTTTCGCACCCTTGCAGGCATACTTTCTTTACTGGGTATTTTATCGCATTTACCCGAAGAAATTCAACAGCAGCCTGTTTCTTGGCATCCGTGCCGCCCTGTTCAGCGCTGTTTACATTTTCGAATGCTTTGAACATCCATTTACAGTTTTCAATAACAAGAGCTGGATCGTTTTTTCCTTTTCGATAATCATTGCGTGCGGCCTGTATTATTATTTCCTGTTAAAAGATGAAGAATACATAAACCTGGCCGTGTATCCTGCATTCTGGTTCGTAACAGGCGTGTTCGTGTATTTTTTCTGCAGCTCCGTCTGCACGCTCTTTTTCACCCAGCTTGTGCGCATTAATATTACCGAAAAGATATCTTTACGCTACCTGCTTTTTATATTGTTCAATTTAATATTATATGGCTGCTGGAGCTATGCTTTCTTATGCAAGTACAAACAGACCAGATCATTGCTTTAGTAGTTGGTATCACTTTCTTTTTCCTGCTGGTGGCCGGCCTGCTTGTATTATACATTTATGTATATAATAATAAAAAGAAAAAGCATATCCAGGAAAGAACCGAAATGCAGAAACAGTTTGAAAATACCTTGCTTCAATCGCAATTGGAAGTACAGGAGCAGACGAGGCAATACATTGCAGAAGAGTTGCATGATAATGTAGGCGCGCTTTCATCGCTCATCAAGATCAACCTGAACCTGCTTTCGCAGGCTACGTCGGAAGAAAGAAGAGTGGACCTGATAGAAGAAAGCAAAACACTTGTAAAAACAATGATCGGCGACCTGAAGCAACTTGTTATCGGCCTTAATACCAGCGTTATCAAAAACCAGGGTTTTGTAAATGCGATCAGTTATGAAGTAGAGCACATAGAAAAATTACAGCTCTTTAAT
Source organism: Chitinophagaceae bacterium (assembly GCA_049689695.1). Taxonomy (GTDB): domain Bacteria; phylum Bacteroidota; class Bacteroidia; order Chitinophagales; family Chitinophagaceae; genus DASPKM01. The sequence continues at coordinate 7,620 of JBAVMD010000318.1, forward strand.
ATCTCCCTTTTGGTAACGGGCGAAGAAAAAGCTTTGAGCGATGACCGGCAGATCATCCTGTACCGCATTTGCCAGGAGTTGTTGCACAATATTGTGAAGCATGCCCAACCTGCCAAAGTGGAAATGATCATGACGTTTGAAAAAGACCGGTTGAACATTCGCCTGAGCGATGACGGCATCGGCTTCGATATTGCCGAAGCATCAAAAAAGCGCGGCGCCTCGGGCCTTACCAACCTGCAGAACAGGGCCAGATTAATCGGCGGTTCTTTATATTTGAACAGTCAGCCCGGTAAAGGAACGGACTGTATTATTCAAATACCATTATGACCCAACCTTTGATCACTATCGCCATAGCAGATGACCATGCCCTTTTTAGAAAAGGTTTGATAGCCTTGATACGCTCCCTGGGCGATGAATACAAAATTGTATTCGAAGCGGGCTCCGGCAATGAATTCATCCAGAAATTACAGGAGGCTGAGCAGGAACCAGATATCGCGATCATCGACATCAATATGCCAGGAAAGAATGGATTTGAAACCGTTGCCTGGCTGAATGAAAACAGTCCGCTTATAAAAGTGCTGGTGGTAAGCATGCTGAATAAAGAGGAGATCATGGTAAGAATGCTGAGAATGGGCATAAAAGGTTATTTGTCCAAAGACGTTGATCCGGAAATATTAAAGCAGGCAATCGATTCCATTATGTACAAAGGTTTTTATTATACTGATTTTATTACAGGCAGGTTGTTGCACGATCTGCAAAAAGAAAGCTCGGGCAGGAACTCGCAACCGGCCCTTACAGAAAGGGAAACAGAGATCCTGCAATGGATGTGCACTGAACTAAGCTATAAGGAAATTGCAGCCAAGGTAAACCTGAGCGTGAAAACGATCGATATACATAGAGAGAATTTATGCAAAAAAACAGGCAGCATTTCGCGGATCGGGCTGGTGATGTACGCGATAAGAAATAACATCATCGAGGTTGATAGGCCATAGCAATTGGTGCTTCACATTTTTTAATTCATTCAAATTTATCATAGCATATTTC
>JBAVMD010000319.1:0-3000 GCA_049689695.1 Chitinophagaceae bacterium
CATAATATTCGTCCATCCTATGCCTTTTGTCATTTTGGGGCCGGCACTGTCAAAACCCCTGCCGTCATCTTCAACAGCAATGGTGATGCGGTCATCTGTTTTACTCAATTGCACGATCGAATTGCGTGCGCCTGCATGTTTCATCGTATTGCTGATCAGTTCCTGAACGATTCGGTAGATCGCAATGGATGTGGTTTGATCAAGTTTGGTATTTTCCATGCCGATCGATTGATATTCTATATGCAGAGCGCCGGTTTGATCAATGTCGTTGCAAAAATCCTGTAAAGCAATATCCAGCCCGAATTTTACCAGTGCCTCGGGCATCATGTTGTGTGCCACGCGTCTCATTTCTTTGATAGAGCTGTCAAGCATGTCCATACTGCGATCAAACGTCTGCTGATTTTCAGGCGTCATTACCAGGTTTTGTTTCATGGTCTCGAATGAATATTTAGTTCCCGACATCATTCCTCCCAACCCGTCATGCAGATCTTTTGCAAGGCGTGTCCTCTCCTGTTCCTCCCCTTTTAATACCGCTTCAGCTGCCGTCAGTTTCTTTTCGGTTTCCAACTCATTGATGCGCTGTTGATGGAGTCGCCGCTTTTGCCTGTAATTGCGGTAAGAAAGTATTGAGATCAGCAATAGCATGCCGGCGCTGCCAAGCAAAATATAATTCAACGTATTTTTCTGGCTGATGGAAAGCTGCTGAACTTTTTTGTCGGCCTCCAGTTTTTTTATCAATAGCTCTTTATTTGTTGCCTGGTATTTTGCTTCCATTTCATTTACCTGGCTCCGGTTATTCTTGGCCTGCAGCGAATCGTTAACCTGAACATACTCTCTTAAATAAGCATGCGCCGCAGCAACATTGCCAAGTTTTTCTTCAACGTCTACAAGATTGCTGAGACTGTACTGCAGTACATTATCCAATTGCAGTTGCCTTGCCAAATTAATTGCTTTCTTCAGGTACGTGCGGGCATTGGTATAGTCGCCCAGCTGTTTATAATCATACCCTAAATCCTGTAGCAATCCGGGAATTTCGTATTGGTTGTCCAAACGTTGCATGAGGGCCAGGGCTTTTTGCCGGAAGTAAATAGCAGAATCGTATTTCATCCTGGCATCACTATAATAAATGGCCATCAGGTTATATGCCTTGCCCGCTCCAAAATAATTCTGTACAGAATTTGCCCGTACAATATTCGATTGCAGTGCGCCGAATACACTGTCATACTGCTTTAATAAAAGCCTGACTGACATTTCCTGGTTCACGGCAAGCACTACCCTGCCGGGATCGTTCATTTTGGCAGCAGCCACATTTACTTCCTTTGCATACATTAGTGCTTTTTCATAATCTTTCAGGTACAAGTAGATAGAACAAAGATTTATATAAGGAAAAAAATAAAGGCTTTCCTCTCCTATTTCTTTATAAATAGTTGCGGCGCGCAGATAATATGCAGTTGCCGAATCGAATTGTTGCTTTTGATGAAAAATAGCGCCGTAATTGTGCGTAAGCAATCCGGCCTGCCGCCTGAAAAGCCTTTCCTTGCTATCTTTTACCAGTGCAAATGATTTGTCGTAAAAAATTTTACCACTATCAGTTATTGCTCTGTCAACATACAGCACCCCGCGCAGCCGGTAAGCTGTCGCCAGGCCAAGCGTATGGTTAATTTTACTTGCAAGCTGAATGGACTGATCTACTTTTACTGCTGCCTTGGCAGGGTCGAGGTATTGAAGTTTGGCGACGAGGTCATTCAAACGATTTGACTTAAATGTATCGTCTGGTAAAGTGCTGATCAATTTTTCCAGGCTGTCTGCTACAGATTGCTGGGCATGTGTGCTGATTAGAGAGCTAACCATTAATAAGAACGTGAACAGCAGCATTTTTCTCATACAGTAATGTAATTCTTTGAAGGCTATTTCACAAATAAATGAAGGTTGACCCCACTGTGGTCTCCCCTTTTTCCATGATTTTATGTGTTCTGACAAATCTCCTGTTTTTCAGGGATAGGGTTGCGCATACGCCGACCGTACTTTCACTTTACTTTAAAAACAACTGATATGAAACACGTTTCTATTATCATTTTTTCTTTTCTGTGTTTTTCAACAATTCTTTCAGCCCAAAAAACACAAATGACGGTAAAAAAGCCTGACACCGTAAAAGTTCAGACGCTTAACGTGAAGCCCGAAAATAGTTATGTAAGGTCCCCGGCCCCGTTACCGGACCTGCGTTTATCAGCTCTGAGTTTTACACTTGTAAATACACAGGTTATAAATGGCGTTACCCAGCACACATTTCAAATTAATTACACCGTAAGCAATGATGGCACACAGAGTGTAGCGGCCAATGCAGTTTTCCTGCAGGGGTATATCAGCTATAGCGGGACTACACCAAAAACATCAGCCGGATGTGGAAGTGTTATGACCACCTTACAGGGAGAAATGATCAATGCAGGGGCAACACGTACGGGTTGGTTCAGGTGTACTGCCTCATTCGACAGGAACAATCCACCTCTGTACAGGCTTTTTATTGACTCAGATAATAGTGTAAAAGAATCCAATGAAGAGAATAATTCAGCACAAATGACAATAATATTTTAAACTGTGAACGGAATGTTTAAGCAAGTCACCGGGCTATTTAAATAAAGCAACTATTATGAAGTTTACATTGTGCATCGCTTTCGCAATATTCATGATTGCGGCAAAGGCACAGGATTGCAACAAAGAACTGTTATTAAAAAAAGCAGGTTCCTGGCAAGAGGGACAACAAGGATCTATCGTAAATGTTTCTGCTGAGGACCTGGCCAGGGAAAAAATGGCAGTCGCTGCTATTCATAAAATGATCAGCGCCAACTATACGCCAATGGGATGCCAGGTCTCATACAGTAAGGTCTTTGGCAAATACCCTGGCGAAGGGCAGGTCTTTATTGCAGACCCTTACCATTATACATTACGTATTCTCCGGTATTTATGTGATGCAGGCAGCGCTGATAAAACAAAATACTATAT
>JBAVMD010000320.1:0-3389 GCA_049689695.1 Chitinophagaceae bacterium
CTCGTCACCCCCTTTATATCACATAACGCATGTACAAAAGTGGTTTTGCCCGCACCCATTTCACCGTGAAGCGCTATTACCTTTCCATCCCCCGCTATTTCCCAGAATTGCTTTGCCGCCCCCGCAATTTCATCCAAATGAAATGTTATAGTCATGCCGCAAAGATAAACTTGCAACTACGTTTTGATAATAATTGCATTTTTATTAGACGCCCGCCCTGCATCGTACGTAATTTCGCAGTATGGACACGGTTAACTGGAAGGTTGAAGGCATGACGTGCTCAAATTGTGCACTTACCATCTCAAACTACCTGCAACGGCAGGGATTGAAAAATGTAAAAGTGAACCCGGTTGATGGCAAAGTAAGCTTCGAAGCCGGCGAACAACCACTTCAGCAAGAAAAGATCACCAATGGAATTCAGGCTTTAGGATACAAGGTATCAAACCACGTACATGAAGGTCAGCACCATGAGGAGCACATGAACTTTCATTTAAAAAGGTTTCTTATCTGCCTTCCGTTTACCCTTGTGCTGATGCTGCACATGATTCCTGGCCTGCAGATCCATTGGCTTATGCAGCCATGGGTGCAGTTTGCACTGTGCCTGCCTGTTTACATTATAGGTATGGACTTCTTTGGCCGCAGCGCGGTCAAAAGCCTGCGCAACGGCCTGCCCAATATGAATGTACTGATAGCCCTGGGCGCTACAGCCGCTTTTGTGTACAGCCTTGCCGGTACCCTGCAGAACCTGGGAGAAAATTATTTGTTTTATGAAACAGCTGCCACCATCATCACACTGGTATTCCTGGGCAATTATATGGAAGATGCTTCCATCCAGTCTACACAGCGCTCGTTGAAAAAATTGGCGAAGTCGCAGCACGTCATGGCCAACATGATCGCTTTTGATGAAAATCATCACGAGGTCATTTTCCCGCTTGAAAACACCCAATTGAAATCCGGCGACCTTGTGCTTATTAAAAATGGCGAACAGGTGCCTGCAGACTGCAAAATATTGTGGGGCGAAGCTGGCGTAAACGAAGCCATCATCACCGGTGAAAGCCTGCCGGTATTTAAAAAAGCAAAAGATAAGCTCATCGGCGGCAGCCTGCTGATCGACGGAACTGTAAAAGCCCAGGTAACAGCGGCCGGGGAAGATACCGTGCTGGCCGGGATTCTTCAACTTGTAGGAGAAGCGCAGGCTGAAAAACCCCCTGTTCAAAAACTGGCCGATAAGATCAGCGCCATATTTGTTCCACTGGTAATAGGCATTGCATTGGTAACGCTGATCGCTAATTATTTTATTTTAAACCAATTTGCCCCCGCGCTTATGCGCAGCATTGCCGTGCTGGTGATTGCCTGCCCCTGTGCTATGGGCCTGGCTACGCCGGCTGCCATTGCCGTAGGGCTTGGAAGAGCTGCACGTTCCGGCATTCTTTTTCGCAATGCTACCAGCCTGGAGAATTTTAAAGACATTAAGCAAGCCGTGTTTGATAAAACAGGAACGCTCACTACAGGCAATTTTGAGATCGCTGCTTATAATGCAGAAGGCATTTCGGAAGATGAGTTCAGGCGCATCGCATTTTCACTGGAAAAATATTCCAACCATCCGCTTGCTAAAAGCATTACGCTTACCTGGAAAATAAAAAACGAGATACGCTGGCGGAAAATTGAAGAAATAAAGGGAATTGGAATGAAGGCTGAAGACAAAGAAGGAAATACTTACCAGGCCGGATCATTCAGAATAGCGGAAACGCTCACAAAAGATCATCACCACAGCATTTATGTAATCAAAAATAATGTGCTCGTAGGATGGATAGACCTCCGTGATGAAGTAAGGCCGGAAGCAACCTCCGTGATACGCTATTTCAGGAATAAAGGTATCAGGACATTCCTGCTCACAGGCGACCTTAGAGACAAGTCGAAAGCGCTGGCCGACCAGTTAGGGATCGATGAAGTGTTTGCAGAACAAACTCCCGAAGAAAAGTTAGAAACGATAGCTACTTTAACTCAGGTAGCGCCTACGGCCATGATTGGAGATGGCATTAATGATGCGCCGGCCTTGGCTAAGGCAACCATCGGCATTTCTATGAGCGATGCTACACAGGTAGCTATGCAGACTGCACAGGTGGTATTGATGAATAACGGATTAAAAAATCTGCCTACGGCGTTAGGCCTTGGTAAGCATACTTATCTAACCATCAAGCAAAATCTATTCTGGGCTTTTATTTATAATATCGTTGCAATTCCTGTTGCAGCTTTCGGATTGCTTACACCTACTTTTGGCGCATTGGTGATGGGCCTGAGCGATGTTGTGCTGGCGGCTAATTCTGTGAGGCTTTATGTGAAGAAGGTTGTTTAATAAAGCAGGGGAACGCGGATGATCAGGATCCTTTAGGATTTATTAGGGTTTGTTCTTGTAAATGTGAACGCACGCGCAAACCCTTTATCCTAATAAATCCTAAAAGATCCTAATGATCCGCGTTCCGTTTTCCTTGCTATAGCAACAACTCACTAATTTAGCCCCCGGAATGCACAACATTCATCACATACTCGAACAATACTGGGGATATAAATCCTTCCGCCCTTTACAGGAAGACATTATCAATTCAGTATTAAAAGGCAAAGACACGCTTGCATTGCTTCCAACAGGTGGCGGAAAATCTATTTGCTTCCAGGTGCCTGCAATGGCGAAAGATGGATTGTGCCTTGTGATCAGCCCTCTCATTGCGCTCATGAAAGACCAGGTTGAAAATCTTCGACGCAAAGGCATTACAGCGCTGGCGATTTATTCTGGCCTGAGCCGCAAAGAAGTGATCAACACTTTGAAAATTGCAGGCAACAGCAATTGCAAATTCTTATACGTATCTCCTGAGCGACTCGAAACATCGCTGTTCAAAGAATATCTTCCTTCCTTACCAATATCACTGATAGCAGTAGACGAAGCGCATTGTATCTCGCAATGGGGTTATGATTTTCGTCCGCCTTACTTACGCATAGCCGCATTAAGAGAAGAATTGCCAGGCATTCCCGTGCTTGCGCTCACCGCATCTGCCACACCTGATGTACAAAAAGATATTTGCGAAAAACTTGAATTTGATAAGCCAACCATTTTCAGGCAATCGTTCGAAAGGCCTAATCTTTCCTACAGTGTTTTCAATGTAGATTCCAAGATCAACAAACTGCTTGAAATACTTAAGAACGTTCCGGGAACGGGCATCGTGTATTGCAGAAGCCGCAAGCACTGCAAGAACATTGCAGATCTTTTGAAACTGCATGGCCTGGAAGCAACTTTTTATCATGCAGGGCTTACACAGGAAGAAAGAAATAGAAAGCAACTGGATTGGATCAATAACAAGATCCGTGTAATGGTCTGCACCAATGCATTCGGCATG
>JBAVMD010000321.1:0-3341 GCA_049689695.1 Chitinophagaceae bacterium
CTGGCGGAGAAAAAAGGCGAAGCCTCTCTCCGCGTCCTTGCGTCTTCCTTTGCGTCTTTGCGTGAAATCTCCCCGCCAATTCTTGTATGTCTCATTTTAAACTCAAATACTGATCAATAATAAACAACCAATGTTCAAAACAATTCTTTTCATCGCTGCATTATTCATTAGCGCATCAACATTTGCGCAACCTTCAGTAGGGCAAGCAGTTCCTGAAGTCTCTTTACCGGATGCAAAAGGCAATGTGCAGAAATTATCGTCGCTTAAAGGAAAAGTGGTGCTCATTGATTTCTGGGCAAGCTGGTGCGGTCCCTGCCGCAAAGCAAATAAAGAAATGCTTTCGCTTTATTCGAAATACCGCGATAAAGGCTTTGAGATATATGCCATCAGCCTCGATCAGGATAAGGGAGAATGGAAGTCTGCCATTGCATCCGATAAAATGAACTGGATGCACGTAATAGAAACAGGCGGAAAAGACGACGTGTCTGTAAAATGGAAAATAGAATTTCTTCCAACTTCTTTCCTGCTGGATAAAGACGGCAAGCTGGTGGCCGTAGATCCATCCAAATCGAAAATAGAATCCTACCTTAAACAAAATCTTTCTGCCAAGCCATGAAGATAGCTGCGCGATCTTTTATCACCATGCTTTTGCTGTTGCCGCTCTTAGGCGGTGCGCAGGAATTATATGTATTTACGGAACCGGCTTCTAATATGCCTTCGGCTTCAACAAGCTTTAAGCTCACAGGCAGGTATCCCAATAGCAAATACAACAATTATTTTAAGCAGCGCTATATTCCGGAAGTAATGTTTGGATTGAGCAAGAACTGGATGTTTCATTTATCCGGCAGCCTGTCTGATTATTATTCCGTAAAGCTGCGGCCAGAATCTGTGAAAGCATACCTGAAATGGCGGTTTTTATCGAATGACGATGTGCACAGGCATTTTCGCATGGCCACTTTCCTGGAGGCTTCGCATTCGCGGAACGATTACCTTTATGAAGAGTTTACGCTGGATGGCGACCTCAGTGGTATGCAGGCTGGTGTTATAGCAACGCAACTGGTGAATCGGCTTGCAGTTTCCGGCACGCTCAGCTACATGAATGGCTTTGCTGAGCTAACTTCTCATCACATCAATGAAGGTCACGGCAGGCAAATGTTGCGCATGGTCAATTACAGCCTGTCTGCCGGCTACCTGCTGTTGCCGAAAAATTATACTGATTACAAACAAACCAATGTAAACCTCTACCTGGAACTACTTGGCTCTTCAGGCGCGGGGCATCCGCATTCTTACCTTGATGTTGCTCCTGCCATACAGCTTATTTTTAACAGCATTACCAAGGTGAACCTGGGCGCCCGTTTCCAGGTGGCGGGAAATATGGTGAGGGTAGGGGAGCAGACTTATCAGGTATCGGTGGAACATACTATCCTGAATACTTTCAGGAAAGGCACAAGGCACAAGTGACAAGACACAAGAAGTGCCCCCTTGCGCCTTGTTCCTTGTATCTTGTGCCTTGTGCATAGCACTTGCACCTTGTGCGTTTTTCCTTAACTTACGCAACTGCTTGTGCTGGTATAAAATAGATTGTATGAAAAAATTATTCATGCTTGCGGTTATGGGGTTAAGTGTTGCAAGTAGCAGTGCCCAGGAACACGAGCACCAAATGCCGGATACCTCCGCGCAAAACGCCGTCAAACGCTCATCAGAGCAAATAGCCATGCCGCAGGACGATGGCATGCTGATGTCTCACGCCTACAGTCTTAATTTACCAATGAGCCGCAACGGGTCAGGTACAGCCTGGCAGCCCGATGCCAGCCCGATGTACATGTACCTTCATGCCAATGCAAGAAGCAACTGGATGATACACGGGAACATTGTATTGCGTTATAATAACCAGGACGTTTTTAATAAGGGCTCGCGCGGAGCGGCTAAAGTTGATGCACCCAATTGGTTCATGGGCATGTACAATCGCCGCGTGGGATCGAGAGGCTTGTTGAATGCAACAGCAATGATCAGCTTTGACCCGCTCACCACCGGCAAAAACGGTTATCCATTACTGTTTCAATCCGGTGAAACATATAAAGGAGAACGGTTGGTAGACCGCCAGCATCCGCACGATCTCATCTCTGGTCTCAGCGTGGCGTATACGCACATGCTTAATCATGATGTTGATGTAACGCTGTATGCCGGTTATCCCGGCGAACCGGCTTTAGGTCCTGTTGCTTTTATGCACCGCATCTCTTCGCTTAATAACGTGAATGCCCCGCTGGGGCATCACTGGCAGGATGCAACACATACTTCTTTCGGCGTTGGTACACTTGGATTGCGCTTCAGAAAAATTAAGATCGAAGGATCGGTATTTACAGGGCGTGAGCCGGATGAAGAGCGTTATAATTTTGATGATGCACGGTTCGACAGTTATAGCTACCGCCTTTCTTATAATCCCGATGCGCGTTGGGCCTTTCAATTTTCGCAGGGATTTATTAAAGAGCCTGAATTGCTGGAGCCCGGCATAGACCAGGTAAGAACAACGGCTTCACTGATGCGCTCCACTTCCTTGCGTACATTGAACTGGTCGCACACGCTTGCATTTGGCATGAATGATAAAAGTCTGCACGATGCTAATGAGTATTCAGTGTTGTATGAAACCAATCTGCAGTTCCAGCGGCAGGCACTTTACCTGCGTTATGAATTTGTGCAGAAGTCTATTGAAGAATTGGGCATACCCACTTCGCATGGTGAAGAAACTCATGGCATCAATGCACTTACATTAGGATACAATATCAACGTAGCCCCAGCTGCGCCGGTTGATATTTTAGTTGGATTACAAACAACACTTAATTTTCCTTCACAGGGATTGAGATCCACTTATGGCAGCTTGCCGGTAGGCGGACAGATTTATTTGCAGTTACGTCCAAGGAGACACCAGCATCAATAGTTGGAGGTTGTCCCGATAGCTATCGGGATTGATGTTGGAAGTTGTTTACATCAGCTAATCAGCTTATCATCCCATCAGCTAATCGTCTTCTTCGTCAGCAACAATTTACTCAAACACTTTACACGAAGATGTATAGCCTTAATGAATTTAAAAGGGACGTCTTTCTTTAATGCTTCACGATATAGAGCAGATTCCTTTTGCAGCAACGCTTCAAGCGCTTCTGCGTCTGCCTTGAACAAGTTTGTTGTCATAGCAGGTGGTTTTTTGCGCTTCACCTTAAACAACAACAATGCCAATCTAAACCATAATGAGTTTATCGTTTGTGGCTTAATGGTTTATGGTTAGCTATCTATACTCGTCTCTCGCAGGACTAAACGAATCTATCACGCTGCAATCAGTTTTAGCA
>JBAVMD010000322.1:0-12565 GCA_049689695.1 Chitinophagaceae bacterium
CTACAGACAAGCGGCCGATGGGCGTAAGCGCTATGCCCGGCATTGAATTCTCTGCACTGAGGTTATTGTCAGATGCAGGCGCTCCGAAAGTAGGTATCAGGTTTAATCTGTCTGCATCGGGATTCGATTCAAAACGGCGGTATTCAGTATAGGTCATACCACGGCCCATGAGAAATACAAATTCCGGCTGAACAGAAAAAGTAGCACGTGCATATCTGAGAAAATTCTTTACAGAAAGCGGGTGTTTTTTTATACCGAATGCAAACTGGTCAACCAGTTCATTAATGTCGTACACTTTTGACACGTAGCCACCGCCGTTTGACGTCTGGCGATAAGCGGCATAGTCCTGCACAGGATTATTACCTGTTGTACCGTTGAACAGCAGCGGATTACTGATGATAAGGTAAGTGCCCTGGTTAGCCGTATTTGCATAATTGGTGAACGTACGCGTGGCGAGCGTTGTTACCGTATTGATGTTGATTGCTTCTTCGCTTACCAGCACCATTTTGCGATCAGATGCAGAGCCGGGCAATGCAAAACGCACCAATCCCGGAGCGCTGGTTTCTCCGGCATATCTTTCATGGCTTACTAAATCATACAGCACAGGTGTTACTGATCCTACTGAAAAATTCGATATCTCCAGGTAGTATCCTGCGGCCTTTGCAGGCAATTCAAAATAGAAGTTTCTTGATCCGCCAAAATTGAACTGCCTCGGATAGATCAGCTCAAAAAATGAAATGACCATCCTGTCTGTAGTTGCAGGCGATGTATTGGCGAATGTAGTAGTGGCAGTACCTGACGCAATAACCGATGTTGGAAATGAAATGGTTGTTTGGATCTCGTTGAAAAAATCCATTACTGTATCCGCCAGCGGTGTTCCATTCACACTCACCCGCACGGAACGATTGTTCAAAGCATTGCCAAATGCGCCATATTTCAAGATCGCATCCGGACCTGATGTATTCACAAACAAGTTGTTTTTTACATCGTTAACAGGTGATGTTGGCGTGATGTCGCGGCTTGAGTAAAACTCTCCTTTATCATAAGAGGAAGAGTACACATATTCACCCACCACAGCAGCAAAACCAGGATTTGCCTTGGCGCGGAAATAACTTCCCTCCGTATGCAGGAACCATGGCTCGGCAGGCAGTAGATTCCCCGCCACGTTATTGGTGACCTGCGCATAACGCAAGCCGCCAGCTGCAGAGGCGGTAAGGAAATAAACAGCGGTATCTGTCTGGAGACTTATTTTATCAGTATGCTGAAAACCCGGGTCACGATAAAGCGGTTTATCTGCTTTACCATCATTGGCCTCTGCCCAGAATTCAAGATAATCCGATGCACCCATTGTTCCGGTGGCAACGGTAGAATAGATCGGTACCTGCTGCCCGTTCTTCCATAGCTGGAACTGCTGGGCCGGCGTGCCACCCAGTCCGGCTGTTGAAAGCACAGATTGCGGAATGCGGTAAATGCCGGTAGCTCCTACCTTGAACTTGTAATAGGTTTGATTGAAATTTATCCATTCATTATTGTATTGCTGCGCCATGATAGCTGCGGGCATACACAATAACAATAATGTAAAAATTCGCTTCATAATGAGTTGTTTCCGGGTTATCATAGCTTACGGATCTATTTCTTTTCTTTTTTCACAAGGTCAAGCTTCAAAGAAAATACGTGTGTGTACAATGGGTTCGATTGGTTTGCCAGGTTAGTGAAAGCATAATCTATCTGCACGTTAGACAACCTGAATCCTGCACCTGCGCTGGGCTGGTATATCCAGATCTTTTTGGTGTTGGTGGTGTCATTATCATCATACGCTTTCTGGAAATTATTGATGCCTGCCCTCACAAAAAATACGTTCTTCAGCGCCAGTTCCAGTCCCAGTTTGGGATCCATACTAACTGCACTGTTGGATATCACTGTATTTCTTCTTCCGTCAAAAGTGAGGTCAAGGTTGGCTTCAATTAAAAAATTAAGGCTTTTATTCAGCTTTATGTCATACGCTCCTCCCAAAATGAGCCTGGGCGCGGTCAATTCCGTAGACTTCACGGGTATTTCATTCTGCGTAACATAAAACACTTCGCGAACTTTTTCATTCAGGCTGAAAGACCATGCGTTGAACGTAGTGGTGATATCGCGTGCAACGATGCCGAACCTCCAGCGGTTGGCCTGTATCTGTACAGCTGCATCAAAACCAAATCCCCAGGCGGTTGCAAATTCACCCGCTTTACGGTGAATGACCTTTGCATTGATGCCTGCGTTAAGGGTTTTATTTTTCTTCAGGTTTACCTGCTGCGCAAGGGATACGAGGAATGCATAATCGGCCGATGAAAAGGCCGTAATGTTATTGAAATTGATGGTGCCGTCCGGCTCTACCAGGAAAATGGTATTTGGAATATCATCTACTGCAAAGCGCAGCAGGGAAAGGCCGAGCGTTCTTTTATTGTCTTTGAGTGGAAGCGCAATGCTGGCGTAATCGTACTTGCCGATGCCTGCAAAATATTCCGCATGCATTACATTGATCTGCGGATTGTCCTTTACGTTCACCAGCCCCGCGGGGTTCCAGTAACCCGCCGATCCATCCTTAACAGAAGCCACCTGGGCGCTGCCCATAGCAAGACCGCGGGCTCCTGCACCGATATTCAGGAACTCATTGGAATACTTCCTGAATTGCCCGAATGATGAGCAACACGCTACGGTAAGCAGGAAAATTAAAGGGTAAATTTTTTTCATGCGATCAACAGTCAAAAGTAAGCATTAGGTTCTGGGTTTCGTGTTTGGGGTTTCGGGTTCTTCTCTGTAAGTGACTTATCAAATTTTGAGTTTGAGAACCTTAAACATTAAACTTTAAACCTGAAACCATCTTCAAAAACCCACTAATTCTAAAAAGAGCTAACGAAATTAAAGTTAAAATATTGCAATTTCGCGCTGTGGATAAGGCAATAACCAAACATTAAAAGAGCATTGTTACCATGAATCTGATAGAGCATTTACGCAGGCGTGGAATGGTTCAAGACATCATGCCAGGAACTGAGGATCAACTGAATAAGGAAATGACTACGGGTTATATCGGCTTCGATCCAACGGCAGACAGCCTGCATATCGGGAGCCTTGTCCCTATCTTGCTGCTGGTACACCTCCAGCGCGCCGGGCACAAACCCGTTGCATTGATAGGCGGAGCAACCGGGATGGTGGGAGACCCCAGCGGCAAAAGCGAGGAAAGAAATCTTTTGAACGAAGAAACGCTGCAAAAGAATCTCAATGGCATCAGGAACCAACTGGCTAAATATCTTGATTTCGATCAATCAAAACCCAATGCGGCCGAACTGGTCAACAATTACGACTGGTTCAGGGAGATGTCGTTCATTGAGTTCCTGCGTGATGTGGGCAAGCACCTTACCGTGAATTACATGATGGCCAAAGACAGTGTAAAAAAACGCATTCAAAGCCAGACCGGCATCAGCTATACTGAATTTGCCTACCAGGTAATGCAAGGCTATGATTTTTACTGGCTTTACCAGCATAAAAACTGCAAGCTGCAGATGGGTGGCAGCGATCAATGGGGCAACATGACCACCGGCAGCGAGCTCGTTCGCCGCAAAGCCCATGGGGAGGCGTTTGTTTTTACTTGTCCGCTCATTACCAAGGCCGACGGTACCAAGTTTGGCAAAACGGAGAAGGGCAATATCTGGCTCGATCCCGAAAAGACGTCCCCTTATGATTTTTACCAGTTCTGGGTAAATGCTACCGATGCAGACGCAGAGCGCTGGATATGGATCTTCACTTTTTTGATGCCGGAGGAAATAGAACCATTGATCGAAGAACACCGCAAAACACCGGAGGCCCGGCTGCTGCAAAAGCGCCTCGCAAAGGAAGTAACGGTGTTTGTGCATGGAGAAGCCGAATACCAGAAGGCGATCGAAACCACGGAGAAGTTCTTTTCCAATCAATCAGCATCTGCTGACTCCCTGAGCATAGATGACCTGGAACGAATGGAGGGGGTTACTACATTTGACTATGCAACAGACAAGCTGAAGGCGGGTATAGATGTGGTTTCGTTTTTAGCGGAAACAGGCATTTTCAGCAGCAAGGGCGATGCACGAAAAATGGTGCAGAACGGTGGTATCAGTATCAATAAAAGTAAAGTCAGCGATACAGGGATGCAGGTGAGCGATTCTTTGCTGTTGCATAGCAAGTATATATTAGTACAGAAAGGTAAGAGGAATTATTACCTTGTAAGAAGTGTTTAGAAGGGAACGCGGGTTATCAGGATTTTTTAGGATGTATTAGGATCAGTTGCTGCTATTGACAAAGCACTCATAATCTCAGGAACAAATCCTAATCGATCCTGACAGATCCTAATGATCCGCGTTCCCTTCTCCTTACTCTACATGAACCTGCTTATTGATTACAGCTCCCTCTTTCACTTCCATAATAAATGAACGCTCATTCACAAGATAGCCGTTGCCTTTTTCGCAGAAATGCACTTTGAGGTTTTCGATGCTAACGGGATTGCCTTCAGGAATATCTGCAATATTTGAATGACGGATATCGTGCCCATCGATGATGATAACAAGACCGCTGCCAATGGCTTCCATGCGGTTGCCTTCTGTAATGAGCATGCCGGTATCTTCTCCCAGGCCTATCCCCAGGCAGGATGGATTGGCAGCTACAGCCTGCGCAAGCCTTACAAAGCGGCCGCGCTTTTCAAAATGGCTGTCGATGATCACATTTTCCATGAAACGCAGGCCGGTAGTGATCTTTACCTCGCCTTTCAGGTGTGCTTTGCTGGCATTTCCTTCATAGATCATGGTATTGCTCATGGCCATGGCGCCGGCAGAAGTGCCTGAAATCACAAATTCTTCCTGGCGGTAACGGCGCTGGATGATATCGAGAAAGCCGGTTCCTCCAAAAGTTGCGCTCAAACGCATCTGGTTGCCACCGCTGAACATAACCGCGTCGCAGTTTTTAATGCGCTCAAGGTACTCTTTGTTCAAGGCATCCTCGCGCCTGCGGATGTGCATGACGCCGATATTGGTACAGCCGATACGGCCGAACGCGTTCAGGTAATTATCGCCTACTTCGTTGGGAATTGTGGAAGCGGTAGTGATCACTTCTATGCGTGCGTGGGACCCGCCCGACTCTTCTACGATGCGGCGCAGAATGCCAAGCTCGAAGAAGTTAAGGTTGTTGCGGTGGATCTCTCCCTTTTCAAGATCTGTTCCTTTGTCTTCTGCACCTCCGATAGGTATTAGTTTTCCAACAGGTATTGTCATGCTACGAATTGAATCTTGGCAAAAATAACGCAAACAATGGTAAAACATTGCGGGCACAGGGTGCAAGGCACAAGAAACAAGGGACAAGGCACAAGAAGCAGGATAAGCAAAAAGGCAGGAAGCATCCCCTTTTCTTGCTTCTTGTCCCTTGTACCTTGTGCCTTGCGTCTCACGCAGCAATTTATCTTTTCAAAATTCTTAGCTCTACGCGCCGATTCTCCTGGCGTTCAACTTCGTCGCGTTCGAGCGGAAATAATTTTTTGCTGCCGCCGAAACCGGTGTAGCTGAGTCTTTCAGCAGCTATGCCCCTGGCAACAAGATGACCGTAAATAGCTTTTGCGCGCTGATAAGAAAGATCGGAAGAGCGGAGGTCTACATCGAGGCCGTCTTCATTATCAGGTGTGCAGCAAACATGGCCCTGTATTTCTATTACAAGCGTTGGATTATCTGCCAGCACACGGTACAATTCGTCCAGTATCGGTTGTGATTGCGGAAGCAGGAAGTGCCTGCCACCCTGGAATTGAAGGTTGCGAAGGATGATGTTGCGGCCAGCCTTGGTAGCCGTGTCTTTTATGATCTCGGTGAGCGACACGGGCGGGTTTTTAACTGGCGGCGGTTGCTGATTTACGGGTACGCTGTCTTGCCAATGCACCACTATTTCCACGCGACGGTTTTGCAGGCGTTCTTCTGCGGTCCTGTTTTCATTCAGCGGTTGTCTTTTTCCAAAACCTTCATCTTTATTAAAAAGATTTTCTGCTATGCCTTTGCCAAGCAGGTAATTTTTTGTTTGCAATACGCGCATAATGGAAAGCGCATCGTTGTACTCGTAATTACCGATGTGATCGCAATGCCCGTAGAGTTCTATGCCGATGAGCTTTGCTGTGCGGTCTGCAGTGAAGAAGCTGTCGAGCGTGGATGCAGATGACGGCCGGATGTCAGATTTATTAAAATCAAAATGTATGACGATGGTTGCTGTTTGCTGAGCATGCAAAGTGAATGAAGCAAATAAGATGGCGATGATGAAGAAGAATGGTTTCATGGGGGTATCTTGAATGGTGATGAGGAAAAAGAGCACGGATTGGAAGAAGGATTAGGGGATTACACGGATTAGTTGTTGTTATGCAGATCTCTCATCACGCCAGCTATCGCACATGCCTTGCGGCGTGATTCGAAATGACAAATGAGTCGCTGGTAAGTTGTATGTTCATTCATAGTGTAATTTCTTCATCCGTGTAATCCCCAAATCCTTCTTCCAATCCGTGCTTTCTTGTATTAGAAATCAAATCTGCTTAAAAAATCCTGCTTTTTACGGCGGGAAATATCCACTACCGCACCATCGCTCATGATCACATATCCTCCATCGCCACGCACATATCTTTCTATACGATCGAGATTGATGAGATGCGCATGATGTATGCGCAGAAAATTATGCGGAGACAGTAGTTCTTCGTATTCTCCCAAAGTACGCGCTACAAGGTGCGACCTGTTATCGGACAAATAAACTTTCGTATAATTTCCACAGGCTTCGCATCGCACGATCTCATCACGGTTCACAAACTGCAGGCCATCGGTCATAGGGAGCGCTACCTTGCTGTTATCAACTCCCTTTTCCAGCAAAGACCTGATGGCATCTACTGAAATGGCAGGAAGCTGCTGCTGTGATTTACGTTCTTCTACTTTTTTTACTGCCTGCTTCAGCTCATCTATGTCCACAGGCTTCAGCAGGTAATCCAACGCATAATATTTTATGGCTTTCAGCGCGTAATTATCGTACGCTGTAACAAAGATCACACTGATGTTCTTTTGTTCTAAAGCGTCCAACATATCAAAGCCGGTACCAAAAGGCATTTCAATATCCAGGAATACCACATCCGGGGAATGCTCAGCTATCAGCTTCCTTCCCTCCTCTGCATTGTTTGCCTCTCCTGTAACTTTTACATGAGGACAATATGTTTCGAGAAGGTTCTTAAGAACATCAATACTGTTTGATTCATCGTCAATAACAACCGCTTGTAGCATCATGGCTTTTTGGTTAAGTATGTTACTACCAATTCTACTATGGTTCCGGAACCCTGGCCGGGCAATTCATCTTCGATATCTATAAAATTAACGCTAACCTGTTTTAATCTTTCGTTAATTATCTCCAGCCGTTGCTGTGTAATTGTCATGCCCACAGGCTGGTGGCGCGACACGGACACAGATTCTATTTCACCCGCTTTTTTACGACCGATTCCATTATCCTGTATTCTGCACCTGAGCACATTGCCGCCGAGGTTCTGTACGGATAATTTTACAAAACCGTTTGTTTCTTTATGCTGAATTCCATGCCAGATGGCATTTTCCACGTATGGTTGTATAAGCATAGAGGGTATGTATACTGAAACCGGGTCCAATGTGTGATCGATCTCAATTTCATACGTGAACCTGTTCCTGAAACGCAACGCTTCCATTTCCATATAAGCGCGCAGCAGGTCGAGCTCGTCTTTAAGACTGATAGATGTCTGACGTGAATTTTCAAGAAAGCTTCTTATCAGCTTCGAAAACCTTGTGAGGTAACGGTAAGATGCTTCTTTGTCGTTCTCCAATATATATTTCTGAACAGCATTGAGTGTATTGAATATAAAATGCGGGTTCATCTGCGAACGCAGCGCCTTCAGCTCCAGTTGCTGCAATTGCTGAATGTGTTTCATGCGCGCACGCTCCTTGCGGCGTGAGTTGCGGCGCACCAGCGCAAAAGCAGCGCCCAATAGGGCAACAAATATTATGAAGTAAAGCGCATAGGCCCAGTTGGTAGCCCACCACGGTGGCACTATCGTGAATGCTGCAACAGCCGGTGCGCTCTCTTCTCCAAAACGGTTGATGCTGTATACTTCCAGTTGATAATAGCCGGGCGGCAGCACATCGTACAACAATTGGTTACGGTCTGTATAACGCCAGTCTTCATACAATCCTTTTAAACGATAGCGATAGCGCAGCTTGCCAAGACTTTCATAAGAAATGCCTTCCAGCCCGATGGCGATCTTGGTGCGGTAGCTGAACGAACGGTCCATGAGCGTATCGATGCGGCTGATGTATATGATGGGAATGGCGCCGCTGTGCTTTACTTCGGACTGCCGGAAATAACTGAGGCCGCCGGAAGTAGCGGCCCAAACGGTATCATCTGATACATATACATCATTCACGTCGTTGGAAATAAGGCCATCGTCTGTTGTGAATTGCTGCACCTCATACGTGAACGGGTTCCAGGTACGCACGCTCACCTTGCATAAGCCTTTATTGGTGCAGGCCCAGATATTATCGGACGAATCGATAAATATTTTCCTGCAGATATTACTGGTAAGCAGTTGCAGGGAATCGTTCGCCACGATCCTGAAAAATTTATCCTCTTTCTTCAGTATCAGCCCAAAATCGTTTGTAGCAGCGCATATAAAATCAGACCCTTTCTGCAGATCCGTTATATGTTGACTTATATGGGTGCCACCCCCGGTATACGGCTCTATGTTTCCGTTGCGAAATTCAAACAGGCCGTTGGTGCTGCCAATGAGCAGTTCGTTGTTCTGGCTTTCAATAATGGCGGTGATGCGCTTCACTGCCATCAGTTTCATTTTATGATCTGCGCCTATGTTGAATAAGGCCGCATGCGAGCCAATGTATATTTTTTTGTCTGATCCTCTTGCAAGAGATTTCATAGCTCCTGCATGTACATCATTTAATGAATACGTTTCACGGGTTGAAGGAAATATCCGCTCTGCTTTTTTATTGGAAAAGCGCACGCTCACCAGGCCAATATCCGAGCCGATCCAGCAGGTATCATCGCCCTCGATCAGCAGGTCCTTGATGCGGTTGTAGGCCGCGCCATTCTGTGAAAGGTTAAACTGCCATTTGAATTTTTCACCGGTTTGCCGGTTGATGAACATTACTTGATTGTCTTTACCGCAGACGATGTACCTGGAATTGCCGGTCACAGAATATATTTCTGCCCCTTCTTTACCAGGATCGTATGTTTTTACGGCATGCGCATTTAACAGGAATACGCCTTCTGTTGGTGAGGTGAACCAAAAATTCCCTTCGCGGTCTGCCATTACGTGGTTGATGTGCCGGTCTGCCAGGTATATCTGCGGTCTTTCCTGAACATCAGAAAGATTTTTTCCTCTTGCTATTCCCTTATTAGGATGCAGTACCCAATAACTGCTATCGCCCGGCGCATTGGAAAACACCAGATCATGCAGGCGGAACCGCGATGCTATATTGCGGCCTGAAAACAGCAGGTAGAAATAATAAAGTGAAGCTGCCGGATGTTCTTTCTTTAATGTATACAGGTAATTGCGCACAAGCATGAAATAGGATGCGAGGTCTTGCATCTTATCAATAGCAGCTTTATTACGACTGGCAAATTCATCGATCTTCTTTTCTATTACCGAATCTTCTTTTGCAGAAATTACCGACAGTTCACGCGCTGTGACTATTATGATGCTGTCGTTTCTGCTGAATGGCATGCGCGTAATGGTCTTGTTGTTTTCATCCAGCATGTACACATAAGGTTCTATGAATTCGCGCGACCATGCATGGCCTTTACCATCCGTGTAAGGAAGTCTCAATCCGCCGAAGCTTGAATTGAGCCATTTATCGGTAGAAGGATTATGAAATGTATCGTTCTCGTAATAACACAGCTTATTGCTGAAAGTGCGGAACCATATTTTATCCGAACCTGTTGTGAACGCCCCGAACACTTCATTATCAGACAGGCCATTTTCTACTGTGAAGTTTTGAAAGCTGATGCCGTTAAAGCGGCTTACACCTGCATTGGTGCAAAACCAGATGTAGCCTTTCTTATCCTGGAATACGCTGTATACTACGTTGCTGGGAAGCCCGTCTGCAGTAGTGAACTGTTTGTATGAATGTTCCTGAGCATGAATGAGAACCGAAGTGCAAAGTAGCAATATGATAGATAAAGTCTTCATGTGCAGTTTAAAGTTTCAGGTTTAAAGTTTAAGGTTCTTACAGGTACGAGAGAACCTTAAACCCGAAACTTTAAACCTTAAACCGAAGTTTACAACTTCGCAAATTTCTCAATACCCTCAACCAATACATCGAGGTTCTTAGTGGTTGTATATACGTTGGGCGTAATGCGCAGTCCCTTGATGTTTTCCCATTCAATGGCCACTGCATGCACTTTATAATTATCCATTAAGTATGAATCCAGCTCGGAAGGCTTTTTGCCTTCGATGCTCACCAATCCAACGCCGCATCCGAAACCTGGTTTCATAGATGTGCCCAGCTTTACTTTCGGAATATCTTTCACACGGCTCATCCAGTAATTTTTCAGGTATAGCAAGCGCTCTTCTTTTCGCTTGCCGCCGATCATATCATAAAAATCGATGGCTTTGTTGATGGCCTGCTCTATGAAGAAAGGCCTTGTGCCCAGCGCTTCAAATTTTCTGATGTTGTCGCTTACAGGATCGCTGCTGGCAAATAAGGGGTAAAGATTTTTGATCTTATCCTTCTTTACATACAGTAAGCCGCTGCCAATGCAGGCGCTCAGCCATTTGTGCAGGCTGGTGCCAAAATAATCTGCGCCCAAGTCGGGTATCTTAAATTCAAATTGAGCAAAGCTGTGCGCGCCATCTACCAATACTTCTATGCCTCTTGAATGCGCGACATCTGCCACTTGTTTTACCGGAATGATCTGGCCATTCCAGTTGATCACGTGTGTGAGGTGCACCACTTTGGTACGCGGCGTGAATGCCTTGATGTATTCATTGGCCATGTAGTTGTTGTCTTCAGAAGGCAACTGCAGGTTGATCCACACCAGCTTAATGCCATCGCGCATTTCCCTTTGCTTCCATGCATTGATCATATTGGGATAATCCTGCTTTGCCAGCACTACTTCATCGCCTCTCTGCAAATTAAGCCCGAAGATCACGGTCTCCAATGCTTCCGATGCATTGCGGTGAATAGCAATTTCCTCCGGCGAGCTACCCGCCAGCTTTGCAAGGTTTTTCCTGAGCGGCTCACGGCCAAGGTCGAGCACGCGCCACATGTAGTAGCTCGGGGCTTCGTTTGAATAATCATGAAAGCGCTTCATGGCTTCCTGCACGGGCTTGGGCGATGGGGCCACTCCCCCGTTATTGAGATTAATAAGCTGTGATGTTACCGTATAGGATTGCTGTACGAAGTACCAGAAATCTTCATCATCGGCCAGCTGCCGCGGATCTGTACCTGCGGCTTCATTCAATGCTGATTGCAGGTTGCGGCTCCAGGCCGGAGAGGTCAGGAAGGCAGAGGCAGAGAGCGCACCAAGCTTTTGAAGGAACCGCCGGCGTTGCGTTGAGGCCATAGTTTTTTGTTTGTATAAATGTACTGATTTGGGAACGGACAGCGCTTATCTTTGCGCGCTATGAAAGTAATGAAATTCGGAGGTACATCAGTAGGAAAGCCGGAGCGGATGCACCATGTAGCCAGCCTCGTAACCCGGGATGATGAACCCACTATTGTTGTATTAAGCGCGCTGTCAGGCACCACCAACGCATTGGTGGAAATAGGCGATGCTATTGCGAAGGGCGACCGTGAGCTTGCAAAACAGCAGATCAGCAAGCTGGAAGCGCATTATCATGCTTTCATTAAGGAGCTTGTAAAGAACGAAGCCTACGTTCAGAAAGCGTCCTCTATCGTTGCAGAGCATTTCGAGTTCCTGAACATCATTCTGAAAATATCTTTCAGCCAGGCGCTTAATAAAGACATTCTTGCACAAGGCGAGCTGCTCTCTACCAAATTATTCTGTATATACCTGGAAGAGCAGGGAATACCGCATTCATTGCTGCCCGCACTGGAGTTCATGACCATCGACCATCATGATGAGCCGCAGATCGGCAGCATCAAGGTAAAGCTGTCGCAACTTTTGCAACAGCAACAGCAGCAAAGCCTTTTTGTTACACAGGGATACATCTGCCGCAATTCAAGAGGCGAAGTGGATAATCTGAAAAGAGGCGGGAGCGATTACAGCGCTTCGCTGATAGCCGCCGCCATACAGGCGAGCGTTTGCGAAATATGGACCGATATAGACGGCATGCACAATAACGATCCGCGCATTGTAGATAAAACGATGGCCATTGAGCAGCTTTCTTTTGATGAGGCGGCGGAGCTGGCTTATTTCGGCGCTAAGATCCTGCACCCTGCATCTATCTGGCCTGCGCAGCATTACAAAGTGCCGGTGAAATTATTGAACACCATGCAGCCGGAAGCAAAAGGAACGTTGATCACAGAAGCTGCAGGTTCTGTAGGTGTAAAGG
>JBAVMD010000323.1:0-1975 GCA_049689695.1 Chitinophagaceae bacterium
GTAAAGGAGAGTCCCGGTATCAACAGGGTATTATTTTCCATAGCTCCGGGCGATACTCAAAAACTGTATATCAAAATATACAATAAATTTTCCGACCCCTCACCCATGCCTGTTATTGAATTGCGCAATACCGCAATACCTGTACCCATCTTAGAAGCAACAGCCGAGTTAGCTGCAGCCGGCGCGGTGATGCTGATACTTTGTATACTGTCTATTTTCTTTTTCTTTTTTGTTCGCGACAGATCGTATTTATATTTCGGTTGCTACCTGTTCTGCCTGTTCCTCCACTACCAGATTCTTAAACCCGACGTGCCTATCATTGACTGGCTCTTTCCCGAATATCCTTCTTTGGTTGAGTATGTATGGCATTCGCTAACTATGGGAAGCTTTATTTTTTTCCTGTTGTTCGGCAGAAGCTTCATAATGCTTCACCGGCTTTCAAAAAAAATAGATACAGCGCTGAAATATTTTATTGCACTCTGGACTTTTATGCTGGTGTTGGATCTTGTTTTAATGGCTACGGCAAACATAACCATCGTTTTCCCATACGTTTTCTTTTCTCTCTTTTCGATCGCGCTTGGATTTTTAGTAAGGATCGCATTTTTCAAGAATATTCTTGCCAGGATATACATCATCGGCGCATTCTGGCTGATCATATTCAGTATTATCGGCGGACTGTGGAGTCAACAAATAATCAACCCACCGTTCAATCCCTGGCTGTTGGCTCAATACGGCGAGGTGCTTATTTATTGTTTCGGGCTTGCATACAAACTCAGGCTGAATGAAAAAGCAAAGGCCGAAGCAGATCATATAAAAGAACTGGATGAAATAAAATCAAGGTTCTTTGCTAATATTTCGCATGAGTTCAGAACGCCGCTTACACTGATACGCGGACCGCTTCAACAGATAGAGGAAGAAGCAGGCAAATCGAATAAAAGTGCAGATGCTACTGTAAGCGTGCAATGGCGCAAAATAAAAACGATGCGCCGGCATACAGAACGGTTGCTGGAATTGGTGAACCAACTGCTTGATCTTTCACGCCTCGATTCGGGCAAGATGAAACTGCAGGTTGCCAAAGGCGATGCAATACAATTGCTTAAAACACTGGCCGCTTCATTTGAATCGATGGCGGAGCGAAAGCAGATACATTACCAGGTTCATTTTCCCGAAAATACGCACCTGTGTTATTTCGATCGCGACAAGCTGGAAAAGATCGTTACCAATCTATTGGGAAATGCTTTCAAGTACACACCGGAAAAAGGCATTGTATCAATGATTGTAGAAACCGATGAAAAGCGATTGCGCCTGTCCGTTGAAGACAGCGGCTCCGGCATCGGCAAAAAAGAACTGGATAAAGTGTTCGACCGGTTTTACCAGGCAGAAGGCAATGAAGATAAGGGCACGGGCATTGGCCTGGCGCTTGTGAAAGAGCTGACAGATCTTTATCGCGGTCAGATCAGCGTGAGCAGTGAGCCCGGCAAGGGCAGCCGTTTCAGGATCAGCCTTCCTGTTGACTTTGAATCTTTCAGCAAGGAAGAGTTGTTGTACACACATGCAGAAACGGAGAATGAACTTTTTGTTCCGGACGATCAGCAAGAGGTGGCTGCCGGTGCAACAATTGTCGCGGACAATGGCCTTCCAATACTGCTGATAGTAGAAGATAATACCGATCTGAGAAATCACATGAAAGAAATTGTGCAGGATCATTACCAGGTTCTTCAGGCTGTAAATGGAAAAGAAGGACTTGAAAAAGCGATCGAGGAAATTCCCGATCTCATCATCAGCGATGTGATGATGCCGTTGATGGATGGGTTTACGCTTGCACAGAAGCTGAAGAAAGACGAACGCACCAGCCATATACCTATCATATTGCTTACAGCAAAGGCAGGACAGGCACATAAAATAGAAGGATTGGAGACGGGGGCCGATGATTATCTCACCAAGCCATTCGATCACCAGGAACTGCTTGCAAGAC
>JBAVMD010000324.1:0-2868 GCA_049689695.1 Chitinophagaceae bacterium
GATAAGTATTATACTATTCATCCCGTGTATAAAATCGCCGGAAAGAATGATAAAATATATACGATGCCCGTAGGCTCTGTAGGGTACGAGATCAGGAATAAAGAGGGAAAGCCCCTCGCAGCAATTTCTTTAATGGATAGAGGAATGGTTTATTTAAATCCTATGCCCGCGGATGAAAAATTCCTGATTGCGAATGTTTGTACCGCCCTGTTACTTCAGGAATCGATTTAGATTTATTGCAGTATTGTTGCGAGCACGGCGTTCTTCATTTCATCAGCTTTTTTAACAAGATCGCCCTCAACAAAAACGCCAAGGTTGGTAGCAAAGAAAACGTATGTTTTCTTTGATGGAAAATAAATCAATCCGCAGCCAGCGCCAATGCCTCCCCCTCCATGGCCGTAGCCAATAATCCCGTCCAGGTCGAAATAAATAACTCCCATTCCATACCGGCTCCTGCCCTGTTCATCTTTTACAAAATTCATCATTTCCTGCATAGACTCAGGCTTCAGCAGCTTACCTTCCATCAATCCCTTCCAGAACTTTACTGCATCAATGGGTGTGCTTACAATGCCGTCATCTCCTTTTGAAGAAACTACGGTTGCCTGTTGAAATTGAGTAATGTTGGCAGGTCGTCCTACATTAAGCATATCCCAGTAAGAATCCGGCACGTTAAGCCCTTTCAGGTAATTGTAATCATTTCCATAGTAAGTATTGTTCAATCCCAATGGCTTAAAAACATTCTTCTTAATATATGCTGCATGATCGCCGGTAATGCCGTTGCCTATCAATGCAAGTAATAAGTAATTGGTGTTGGTATATTGATACTTACTGCCGGGAGCAAATTGTGATGGTTCATCAGCTATGGATTTAAGACAATCCTCACCGGAAAAATAATTCAGCGGATGCTGTATCACCTGTGATATGAAAGCCGGTGTTGTTGTATACTCAGGAATGCCGGATACCTGGTTGAGCAACATGCGCACGGTGATCTTGCCGGGCGATTTGAGATACCTGGTGTACTTTGACGAAAGATATTTTGTTATGGGTGAATCAAGCCTGATCTTTTCCTGCTCTTTCAACTGGAGCATTTCCACTGCAACATAAGTTTTAGCCATGCTTTGCAGGTATTGCAAATGGCAATTCTGCATAGGTAATTTGCTTTCTACTTTAGCATATCCCTGTGCGCCGGCCCACCATCCCTCAGCTTCTGAATATACTGCTATGGCAATGCCGGGCAGCAAGCCTGGAGCGTATTTTTTCATAATGGAGTCCAGCGCAGCAGCTTTTGAATAATTGCTGTTAAGCGTTACATCATGATCACAATTTAACGACGATGTAGACGATTGCTGGGCATACAAGGAAACGCCGGCACTGAACATTAAAGAAAGCAGTGTTTTTTTCATGCAGTTATTTTCATGAGAGAACGTAGTACACAGTTTCACGCAAAGACGCAAAGGGGGAAGGAACGCAGATCTTTATGATCCCGATAGCTATCGGGATGATTTACGCTGATAAATGTTGTTAGCATCTTAACTTATAACTTTAAAATAAGCAAAGAAGATTTTTAAATTATCAATTAAGATGCTTACTAAAACTATCAGCGTAAATCCTAATGATCCTAATGATCCGCGTTCCCGGCTGTTCACCTTTGCGCCCCTGCGAAACTTTGCGGCTTTGCGTGAAACCTGTATTTATGTGCTCATCTCATTATAAGTTACGAAATAGCTTTATCAACCAACAAGAACGTTTTGCAACCCTGTATTAAGTAATTTTAATCTATGGAAAATAAAGGCCTGCTTTTCATACCGGATATAAGCGGCTTTACGCAGTTTGTGAACCAAACAGAAATTGAGCACAGCCGCGTTATTATCCAGGAACTGCTGGAGTTGCTCATCAATGCCAACCAGTTAGGACTTGAAGTGTCAGAAATAGAAGGCGATGCCATCCTTTTTTACAGGTTTGGCAATTCGCCCGATCTGCAGGAGATATACCGGCAGGTGGAGAAAATGTTCCGCGACTTCCATCGACATCTGATAGCATACGAACATCGCCGCTTCTGCCAGTGCGATGCCTGTAAAACCGCCATCGACCTTACACTTAAAGTAATTACGCATTATGGTGAATTCACAGGCTATAATGTGAAAAATTTCAGCAAGCTTATTGGTAAAGACATCATTGTAGCGCACCAATTGCTGAAGAATGAAATTGAGCAGCACGAGTACTGGCTGGTTACCAGCAGCCTTTCGGCTAACCATCCTCCCGCAAGTTTTGCGCAATGGATGCTTTGGAACAGCAGCGCCAAGCAAACAGAAAGCGGAGTAATACCATTTCATTATACGCAACTCAGCCAGCTTAAGCAAGAACTGCCTCCTGACCATCTTCCTCAAATGCAGCTTGCTGAAAAAATAAAAATGCTTAGCTTATCCAGGGAGTATGAAACAGACATCATCACCCTGTTTCATGCAACCGGCGATTTTACTTACCGCAGCCGGTGGCAGGAAGGCGTGAAAGAAGTAGAGGAAGTGAACCATTTTCTGCCCCGTCTGGGCACACGGTATCGTTGCATCTCTGATAATGGTGAGGCGACCGTTTATGCCAGCAGTTACCATTATCAGCCACACAGAATCGAATTCAGTGAAACAAATGAAACCAAAAAGTCCGTTACTTATTATACGCTGGAAAAACTAGCAGATAAAAAAACAAAGCTCAGTATTGATTATTACATTGATAATGGCTTTGCGAAACAATTCTGGTTTCGCCTAAAAGAGAAAAACCATGTGGAGATCAATCTCCGCAAATCAATGGCAAACCTGGTTCCATTGGTTAAAGAAATAAAGCTTCCCGGGATGGATCAAACAGGCCCATAAC
>JBAVMD010000325.1:0-11249 GCA_049689695.1 Chitinophagaceae bacterium
GTGCTGCTTAATGTTGGTAATGGTATCGGCAGAGTTTGGCTTTTTTCTGCGGCTGTAGTTGGTAAGTTCAGACAGTTGCATACCCATTCCCAATTGGAAATTATATTTCGTTTGCTGTATCCTGAAATTAGTACCCACACGATGCGAGATATAATCGGTCTCGAAATAATTCGTCTGCGAAGTATTCACCTTGCTGTAGTCACCGGTGCCTGCATCAAAATCGTATGCGCGCCTGTCAGACTTGCTGTGATTGTTGGTGTACGCATAATTCATCTCTAATATCTTGTTCTTGCCGATTGGTTCTGTATACGAAGAACTAACCACGTTATTTCCTGAACGTGTGTCTTGGAAAGTTCTTAAATCCTGGTTGCTGATCCGCGCAACAGAGCTGTCCGGATTGTAGAAAATATAAGGCGCAAAGTTGGTTCCCTGGCCTTCGCTGCGGTTGACGGAATTGCTGTAACCCAGCGTAAATGTTCTGCCCATTTTTCTGAATTTGTGCCTGAACAGCAGGTTGTTGTTCAGGTTTATGCCGTCGCGCTCATTGGCATTTCTTGTAACGCCCTGCAAGGCAAGAAAGTCCAGTCCTCCCGGCTTGGTAGACCTTGTTGCAATTGAATCACGGCTTTCGCTTTCAGAATGCTGAAGCGTGAAAGTGGGTGTATATAAAATGGAATTCATGGAATCGATATAATATTCCATGCGAAGGTTGAAACGATGGTTCTGGTTCTTATTGCGCGAAAGGCTTTGCTGGTCCTGAAAGGTTACTGAATCATTGGAGAAAAAGCTCTGGCGCAAGCTGCTGCGTTCCTGGCGGGAATCGCTATTGGAATAAAAATAGCTGCCGCCAATATCCATTTTAGTGCCCCATTTATCGGCGTAATTCAGGCCCGATGAGAATGTGCGGGCAATGCCGCTGCCGCTGTTCCCGGTGCTAAATCCACCTGGTAAACCGCTGACCCTCATACCGCCACCGCCTCCACCAAAGTTTCCACCTCCGCCGCCGGCTCCCCTGGCGCCAAAGCCGCCCATGGAGCTTACGATATCAGAAAAGGAAAAGCCTTGCTTGTTCAGGTTATTTGCAGCGCCTAAGAAAGATATGCGCCTGTCGCCATTAAAGCGGTTAAAGCTCAGGCTCGATTCGTAGCGGCCCTCTGTTCCCACACCAGCTACCGCACGGCCAAAATATCCTTTGCGCTTGTCTTTTTTCAGTTTGATATTAATCGTCTTGGCCCGGCTTCCATCATCTATACGGGTAAACTTGGCCTGATCGCTCATATCATCAAATACCTGTACGGATTCGATCATATCAGCAGTAATATTCTTGGTAGCCAGTTTGGGATCGTTCCCAAAGAACTCTTTACCATCCACGTATACCTTTTGTACATCTTCACCCTGGGCTTTTACATTGCCGTCTTTATCAACCTGTACGCCCGGCAGTTTTTTCAAAAGGTCTTCTGCATTTGCATTGGGCTTGGTTTTGAACGATCCGGCGCTGAATTCAACTGTATCCTTTTTAATGCTTATGGGTGGACGCTCCACAACTACTTCGTCAAGCATAACGCTCTGCTTATCCATGTAAATGGTGCCGAAGTCTATGTCTTTTACTTCTTTAGATATCTTGAAATTTTTATTTATTGCACGATATCCCTGGAAACTGATCAGCATTCGATACGTTCCGGTATCGAGGTCTTTCACCAGGAAGCTGCCGTTGTTATCGGCTACAGTAAATGTTACGGGAGTGGAATCTATAGAAAGCAGTACAGCAATAGTGGCTTCGCTCAAAACCTGCTTGCCGATGGTGTCTAATAGCTTGCCTTTGATAGTACCATTAGACTGGCCAATGGCCGTAAAACTGGCACACACGATCAACACAAGCAGTAAAAAATTTCTCATAAAAAGGGCTGTAAAGAGTTAAAATTATTCATTTGACGATTGTTTGCGGGAAAACTTGTGTAGGCGGCAAAATAACTTTCCGGCGGCTTAAGCAGCGCTGCAAGATATTATCCGGCACGAAAGCAGGTAATCAAGCCGGGCATGAGTAATCAGTTTTTAAACCTGGCTAATTTCTGTTTAAAGAAGAAGTAATAATTGTCGTCATCGAAATCGAATCCTGAAATCACTTCAATTATTTTTCCATTTTTCGCTACAACAACAATCAATGGTGTGGCAGAAATGCCAAGCATTGCTTGCCACGCTTCGGAATTGGGGACAATATGAAGCTTTGATAAAGATTGAATGAACGAATAATTATTCTTCAGGTTTTCAAGATATTCGGAAGTAGGCGCAATTACAAGAAGGTTCTGATCATTTCCGGATAAAGAATCGAGATCCCTAAACATCAAAGTGACGCTTTTTTCGTATGCTCTGATCATTGCCGATTGTTTTTCATTCATCCCTTCAGAGAAAAGGAACTTATCCCAAAAAACAATTAGGCTCAGATCGCGCTTCTTGAAATCTTCGTTAGTAAAAGTCTTCCCTCCAATATCCCGCGCAAAGAAAGCGGGGAATAAACTATCCTTTGAAATTGAACCTTTTTTTCCCAAAGCCCAATCCTCATTGGTGCTATTGATTTCAGTTATAGGAAGCTGATGTACTTTAAAATCAGCTTCGCTGATATCGCTGTGTGTTTCCAGGGATTCGGGAAATATTTCGATGTAATTTTTCCTGATAGCCAAAATGCAGTACGGAAATAATTTGTAGCTAATATATCCCGCACTTGAAGGAAGTTTATCAGTTACCAGGATATAAGTGGTGTCATTGATAGCATCAGTTATGCAGTATTCTTTGCATTCGAAACCCAATATTTTTTTATTTATTCCCGTAGGGGCGGGGATCACTTTTCTGAAAGAGTGTTTTGTGGCGATACCTGCGGGGACATCGAAAATGATACCATAAGCTTTGTCCACATTGCAATAAGTATAATATTGTAATTTATCCGGAGATACTTTTTTTCCTGCGCTTTCTACGTCTTTCTGCATATACTTTATCGACTGTTTATCGTCAAAAACAACTTTGCATCGATCAATAGCTCCAGAAGTTATAAATCCTTCAAGCTTTGCAAGCTCACCGCTTGATCCCAGGTTTAAATTTTTTATTGTATACACGAGAACTCCCTTCCGGTTAGCCTGCGAGAAGGAATGCCCGAACAAACAAAGAAGAAAAATAACTATAAACGTTGCCTTCATATTATGGTTGAATAGCGCCGCTTTACAACGGCGCTATTGAAAATGGATGATCTTATTTTTTAAGTCCTGCTATTTATACTATTTATTACCTCTTCCAGGAAATCTTCATCGCTTGCTTCCGGAGGAGTAGTGCTATCATCATCATATATCATTTCAGTGATATCGCTAACGCGTACTGAAGTAACTCCTACATTCTTTACCTTAAATTTAATAATTCTTGGCCCATTTCCACAATCCCTCATTATATATCCATGCCCGTTTCCTGTAGCATCATCATAGAAAATAGTAAACTCATAATCACAGCCATTCATCGAGAACTCGAACGTGATCATTCGCTCCCTTAAAATTTGCTGCGAAAAATTATTGTTTTCTGGGGAATATTCTATCCTGTTTGGCATGCTAAACGCGGATAAGATTGCGATAGCAATACAGCTTACTAAGAGTTTCATAAAACAAGTTTTAAATTAGAACTCTACTGTTTACGGTTTCGAGATTCCGTTCAGCGCTGAGAAATAAAGTTAAAAGGATTTGCGCAAGTTTAAAAGCATGCCGATTGGTTGTATATAAAGGAATTTTGGTAACTTAGAAATACGCATCCAACTTACCTCTGCATGAAACTCACCTTGGGAAATAAAATACGTAAAATACGTGAATTGCGAGGTTATACACAGGCATATGCAGCCAGAAAATTGGGAATTACGCAAGAGCAATACAGCTATCTTGAAACCAAACAAAAAACTATTCATGATGAACAGCTTAAACAATTGGCTGAGATTTACAAAGTATCAGTTAATCGAATTATAAATTTTAGTATAGAAGACGCTTTGATTGACAGGACAGACACAGGCATGGAAGCAGACAGCTTCATTATCAGATACCTGAAAAAATTAGATTCCAGGATATCATCCCTCGAAGATTTATTAACACGAAACAACAATTCCCATTAACTAAACAGATATTCAACATCTTCCCTGCTCAACGTCTTAATAAATCCTTCATCATCAGTGATGAGGTCTTTGGCAAGTGAGCGTTTTTTGTCCTGGAGCTGAAGGATCTTGTCTTCGATGGTATCCTTACAGATCATGCGGTAGGCAAAAATGTTCTTGGTCTGACCAATACGGTGCGTACGGTCAATGGCCTGCTGCTCCACGGCAGGGTTCCACCAGGGATCAACTATATATACATAATCAGCAGCGGTGAGGTTGAGACCTACACCACCCGCTTTTAATGAGATCAGGAATACGCGGCAGTTATGATCGTCCTGGAAATGCCTGATGGCTTTCTCGCGGTCAGGCGCAGACGTACTTCCATCGAAATATTCATACTCTACACCAAGTTCTTTGAGCTTTTCGCGGATCAAAGCCAGCATGCCCAGGAATTGTGAGAACACCAGTGCTTTGTGATCTCCTATGTTCTCTGTTATTTCCCTGCCCAATTCTTCGAGCTTGATGGAATTGTTCGGGAATTTTTCAGGCTCATTCAATATAGCAGGCGAATCACAGATCTGGCGCAACTTCATCAATCCCTGCAAAATGGTAAGCTGTGATTTCTGTATGCCCTGAGACTCGATGGTGCCCATGATCTTATCACGGTAGTCGTTCCTGTATGCATCGTAAATATCACGCTGTTCTTGTTCCATTTCACAGAACAGGATCGTTTCCGTTTTTTCCGGAAGATCTTTCGCTACCTGTTCTTTTGTGCGACGAAGTATGAATGGATACAATATTTTACGCAGGTGATCTTTCCTGTCCTGCTCTCCAAACTTGTCTATCGGTATGGCAAATTCCTGCCTGAAAAAATCCATGCTGCCAAGCATGCCCGGGTTCAGGAAGTTCATTTGCGCAAAAATGTCGAAAGTATTATTCTGCAAAGGAGTACCGCTCATGCATATACGATTCTTTGCTTTGAGCAGCCCCGCAGCCCTTGTTACCTTGCTGGCCGGGTTCTTAATGGCCTGCGATTCATCCAGCACCACATAATCAAAAGGTATTTCTACAAGCATCTTGATATCACTGCGCAGCGTTCCGTAAGTAGTAATAATAACATTTACTTCATTGAACTTGTCCTTTACTCTCGCTCTGTCTCCTCCATGATGAATATGATAGGTTAAGGTGGGCGTAAATTTCTTTATCTCATTCTCCCAGTTGAAGATGAGCGTAGTGGGGCAAACAACCAATGCTCTTAACCTATTATGCTCTTCTGAGTAATGCTGCAGGTAGCTCAATGCCTGCACCGTTTTACCCAAACCCATATCATCTGCCAGGATACCGCCCCAGCCTATTTCCTGCAGGTAATTAAGCCAATGAAAACCATGCACCTGGTAAGGACGCAGTATATGGTCGAGGTGAGCCGGCGGCGGAATTTCTTTTATGTTCTTGAACTTGCGCAGCTGATCGTATTTTTCTTCCAGCTGAACCACCAGTTCTTCTTCGTCACGATTATCGTACAATTCATCTACAACGCTCAGGTGATATTTTGATAAGCGCAACTGGTTCTGCCTGCTCTCGCCTACGCGGAAAAGCAGGGAATATTTTTTAATCCATTCTTCGGGCAATACACCTAGCGTACCATCTCCAAGCTGCACAACCTGCTGCTTGTTCGACAATGCTTTTTTTACATCGGCTATGGTTACATGCTGATCGCCAAACACAATATCCACTTTTGCATCAAACCAATCCGTATGGCTGCTGATGAAAACCTTGGTCTGTGGCTTGGCAGTATTGAAGCGGAAATTCTTGAGCGCATCAAATCCCATCACCGGCACTTTCATTTCTTTCATGGCATCCACAAAAAGAAAGAACCAGTTGTTCTTGAGCACTTCGCTGCCTTTGAGTGCAAGGCTTAATGAAGCGTCTGGATGAATGAAATGAGAGTGAAGCGATTCGAGCTTCTTTACAAATTGCAGCTCCACAGCTTTGTCGCGCCTGACCATGGTTACTTTGCCATTGTTGGGAATAACCAGTTCATCTTTTCCACCTGATCTTACTTCGTATCCTTTATAAGTGAATATCGGTTGAAACAAGAGGTAGTCGCCTTTTTCCTGCAGCAATACTTTTTTCTCGGGATCACCTTCTTTTACTTCGGTAATAAAGTTCTTTTCGAACCGTACCTGGTAATCCTTTGTTAGCGGCAACACAAACTGTTGCAACTGTTGCGGCCATTCTTCTGCGTTGAAACGAATTGAACCTTCAGGAAAAAATTTCTGCGCCAGCAAAACATCGTTCTCGTTTTCCCATTGGTACAAAGAGCCATTGTAAAAGAACAGCAGCGTTCCGCTAAGTTTATTTTCAGATACTTCTACCTGCACGCCTTGTATGAGCACGTAGCAGGTAACTATCACATCATTTTTTTCTGCAGTTACAGAAAACTGCGGCACCAGTGTTTCCGGTTGCAGCAGCAAAGGCCTTAGGTGTTCGGTCTTGAGTGTTTTTTTTCCGTTCAGGTAAAACACCAGCGGACTGCTGTTAACCTCATTATATAATTTTTTCAGCTTGGGATGCATGAACTCCACCACCAGCTGCCGGGTTTCATCCGGCATGTCTTCTGTTTCGTGATGAATGATGTTTTCCCACATGCCGCTGAAGGGCGAATTGCGGTTGAGGTATTTTGTTACTTCTGCTTCCTGCAGTTTTCGCAGGCTGGTAAGCAACTGCTTATCCGGCTCGGAGAAAGATGCGGTATCTATAAATTTGGTGAGGTCAAGCTTCTCTACTTTTCCTACGAACGCAGTATGCTCTTCATTTGTTTCACCTGTTACGGCTTCCAGCTGAAAGCCGGGGAAGGTCTGCTGGTTGAAATTGAACACCACGCCTACTTTTTGAGAAACAGCAACTACCGGTTCTTCAGTTTCGGCAGGAGCGGCGGAATCCTGCATCACGAGCGCAGGCTCTGGCTGTCTCTTTTTTGCCGCCTCCAGCGGGTTCACACGCTTGATAGATATATCGAGCACGCGCAAAAATGGCTTACCCTCTTTATAAGTAAATTCAAATTTACCGGTAAGATCGTCAGTGAGAGAATAACCGTATGCTTCGAGGAGTTTATTTTTCTCCTTATCCCAGTTGCGGATGGTATCAAAATAGTATGGTCCGTATGCACGAAGCAATTGAAGCAGCACAATTACCTTGGGCAGGCAAAGCGGATGCTCGGTATCAACATATTCGCAACTTGTATCAAAATTGCGCTCCTCGTTTTTTCTGATCACCACTTTATAATCCGTGCCATTAAGAGATACGTTGGCCTTTACCGTTTCATCTTTTGCATGTTCTATGGTAGCTTTTTGGGTAGCCACATATTGTTCGGCTTCGGTAAGTACTTCGGTGCTGCAGAGAACGCGGATGGTTTTGAGATCGATAAACTTCATCTTAACGACGGTATGCCGCTGGTCGTATTCCACCTCTTCTGCCTTCAGCAGGTTCTTGTCCAGCATCTCCTGCAACTGGATAAGCGCTGCGGCTTCGTGTCGGCAGATATCGCCCAGGTTGTAAGGGCAGCTGCAACGAACTGAAAGTGTTTTGGGATCCTTGAATTTCTGAATGCTTACCCGGTAATAGGTAGAGTAGCTATCGTCGCGAACGCGAAAGCTGATGCTGTCCATGAGTTCATCGTACTCAATCAATTCCACAAAACCAATGGCATGAATCTTCTTTCCCCTCCGGATCACTTCATCCGTACCATTGGTATAAACATATTTAATAAGATGAGGTAAAGCCATTCAATCTGATTTGCAATTTGAAACCGCAATTTCCGCAGCAGTTTTCAGGGAAGCCGGAGCTTTCACTGTTCAGGAAAAAGCAATCTGCAAAAGTAAACTAAAAGCCCCCATATACGGGCAGGGCAAAAAATTAATTTTCCGTTTATTTTTTACTAAATATGGCAGGTTTTTAACAGGTAAACAACTGTGCAACCTACTTTTGCATCATAGTAACAAGATTTTACCAATGAAGCCTAAATACCTGCCTGCGCTGTTTACAGCGGCCACCTTATTTGCAAGCCTCTTATCCTATTCACAAAAATTGAAAAAGGCGGATAAGGCGCTCATTAAAGAAATTGAATCGCACATTACCTATCTCTCAGATGATAAGCTGGAAGGCCGAAGGGCCGGCACCAAAGGGGAGCAACTGGCCAGTGAGTACATCAGCAAACAGTTTGCGCAAGCCGGTTTGCAACCACTTGGCGATCAGGGCGGCTGGTTGCAAAGCTTTACTATCAATGATGGAAAAGAAGTTAAGACTGCTTCGCACCTAATCATTAATGGCAATGATCTTCGTTTATCGAGCGATTATTTTCCGCTTGCTTACAGCGCAAATGGAAGGGTAGAAGCGCTTCCGGCTATTTCATTGCCGGAGAGCGGCATGCCCTGGTTTGTTGATCTGAAAGATGTACTTGAAGAAAACCGCGACAATCCGCATTTCGATCTGAACGATAATATCCGCCAGAAAACAGCGGAGTGTGCCGGCAAAGGAGCAACCGCGCTGGTTCTTTACAACAGTTCTTCCATTGAGGATAAGCTTTCTTTTGAAGCAAAGGACCGCGCAGCGCTCACAACCATTCCGGTAGTTTATATTTCCCGCGATGTAGTAAAGAAATTCCTTTCCGATGTTTCCGCCTCACTGGACATGAAACTGAAAGTAGAACTGGGCGCCAAGAACAGAACAGGCAACAATGTGCTTGGTTACATTGATAATGGTGCGGCTACTACCGTAATACTGGGAGCACACTATGATCACCTGGGTTATGGAGAAGACGGCAACTCCATGCTGCGCAACAACAGCAACGCACGCCAGATACACAACGGTGCCGATGACAACGCAAGTGGCACCGCAGCGCTGATCATGCTTGCAGAAATGCTGAAGAAATCAAAACTTACTGCAAATAATTATCTCTTCATTGCTTTTTCCGGCGAAGAGCTTGGATTGTTTGGATCGAAACATTTTACTGAAAAGCCTACCATCAACATCACTGCTGCTAATTACATGATCAATATGGATATGGTAGGGCGATTGAACGATTCCAGCAAGGTGCTTACCGTTGGCGGCATCGGCACATCGCCTACATGGACAACTACTTTGTCATCTATCCCCGCAAAATATTTTACCGTTAAATACGATTCAAGCGGTACGGGCCCAAGCGACCATTCGTCTTTTTACCGGAAAGATATCCCTGTGCTGTTCTTCTTTACAGGATTGCACAGCGATTATCACCGCCCCAGCGATGATGCAGACAAGATCAATTATACGGGTGAGCTGATGATCATCCGTTACATTTACAGTGTTATCGAAAAAAATAATCGTCCTTCTTTAAAACTTGCATTCACTAAAACCAGGGAAGCGCAAACCACAACTTCTGCACGCTTCAGTGTAACCATGGGCATTATGCCGGATTATACTTACAGCGGCACAGGTGTGCGCGTGGATGGTGTAACCGATGGGCGGCCGGCGCAGAAAGCGGGTATTAAAACGGGAGATGTAATTGTTCAATTGGGAGATAATGCGCTTTCTTCTATGGAGTCTTACATGCAGGCATTGGGCAAATTCAAAAAAGGCGACATGGCAAAAGTGAAATACAAACGCGGAAACGAAACTTTAGAAACTACCGTTCAATTTTAATACATGAAGCTTAAGCTTGACCTGGACGAGCTTGCACAGGATTTTTTTGAAGACTCGCACCTGCTGGGTATTGTGGCGCCTATGAAAGACTATCGCTTTTCGTGGCTGCTGAACAATAAGCTGCGGTTGAACTTCCGGGTGAAAAACGATATCGAGATACAGCTTACAAAAAAGGGAAGGCAGTATTTTTTTGCTGTGTACGAGTACTGTGAGCCCAACGGATCGCTCTGTCATTATTTATACAACAACCAGTTTGATGGCGAATATCTTTTACCTGAATTCAGGCATCTTGATTTTTTATGGCTGCTGAAAGGTGACATTGCTTCACCAGAATTGTTGCAGGACCTCACTACTTCGCTTAAAACACTCAACGGCGTTCAGCTGGTTATGGAACTAACCAATGAGAAGATCAGGAATAAAGGGCATTTGATTTTTTGATTATTAATTATTCATTATTGATTATTTTATTTCACAGACCTTTACAAGGTCGCACCAATAATCTATAGTTAATAATAAATAATTATCTCATGTGGACCGAACAAGACAACAAGCTCTACCGCAAATTTCAGTTCAAAGATTTTTCTGAAGCATTTGCTTTCATGACAAGAGTTGCTCTTGCAGCGGAGAAAATGAACCATCATCCACTTTGGACCAATGTATGGAACACGGTTGAGGTATGGCTTTCTACACACGATGCCGGAGATATAGTTACTGAAAAAGACCATAAGCTGGCGGCCGCCATCGACAAGATCGCATGATGCAGCCCGAAGAACATATTTTACAAAGCTGGCATGCCAATGCAACTGCCTGGACCAATGCTATACGAACGGAAAGCATTGCCAGCAGGAAGCTTGTTACCAATAAAGCGATCATCGATGTTATTCTCCGCCATCAACCCGCAACGCTGCTCGACATCGGTTGCGGAGAAGGTTGGTTGTGCAGGGCCGTCTCAGAACATAATATCGAGGCAACCGGCATTGATGCAGTTCCCGGGTTAATAGAAGCTGCGCAACAGCAGAGTGAACAGGAGTTTCAGGTTTGCAGCTACCAGGATATCGCGACTGGAAATTTCAATCCTCTTATAAAATACGATGCTGTTGTTTTTAATTTCTCTTTGTTTGGAAATGAACTGGTAGCCTCCATGCTTCAACAATTGCACGCCTGCATTTCAACCAATGGCCGCCTCTTTATTCAAACACTTCACCCGCATACTGCTTCAGCAAATGAGGCGTATAAAGATGGATGGAGAACGGGCACCTGGAGCGGATTCTCAGAAGATTTTACAGACCCGGCTCCCTGGTATTTCAGGACTCTTGAAAGTTGGGTGACCCTTTTTTCATCAACAGGTTATACTTTACAGGAAGTTATTGAACCTATCCATCCAAACACCAATCAACCGGCATCTATCATTTTTGTATGTTCATCCCGTAAATAATGGCAGTAGCATCTACTATAT
>JBAVMD010000326.1:0-1823 GCA_049689695.1 Chitinophagaceae bacterium
TTGCAAATCCTGCCACTTATCTTTCTGCAAAAGCGCTTGAAAGGAGAACGAAACAAGGCATAGCAATCGACTCTACTGATCTTCCGATATCAAAATCTTATATCGATAGTATTTTATCGGTTCCAAACGTAACGATCCTCAACAGATCGAAATGGCTGAACCAGGTATTGATCCGCACATCAGATGCCAATGCACTTACTAAGATCAATTCATTTCCATTTGTAAAGTCAAGAACAGGTGTTGCCCCAAGAATAAACATTGGTTCAACAATTGGCGCGAAGCATAAGATAGAAGATGAGCAAATGGAGGTTGACAATGTGCGGGTACAATCACCCACCGATGTACAACTCGATTACGGAAGTACAGGCAATCAGATTAAGATACATAAAGGCGAGTTCCTGCACAACCTCGGCTTTACTGGTCAGAATATAACCATATCTATTTTAGATGCAGGCTTCCTTGCTTATAAAACCAATCCTGCTTTGGACAGTGTTCGCTTACAGGGACGCATTTTAGGCGAATGGGATTATGTGATGAATGAGGCGAGCGTGAATGAAGACAATTCGCATGGCGCCAATTGCTTTACCATCATTGCATCCAACAGGCCGGGAAATATTGTGGGTTCTTCACCGCATTCAAAATTCTGGCTGTTGCGGACTGAAGATGTAGGCTCTGAGTATATTGTAGAAGAGCAGAACTGGGCAGCTGGCGCTGAGTTTACCGACAGTGTGGGTGGAGATATGATCTCTTCTTCCCTCGGCTATTACGATTTTGATGATCCTTCTTTCGATCATAGCTATGCGCAGCGCGATGGCAATACCAGCCTCGTTACCAGGATCGCTGATCTTGCTGCTAAAAAAGGCATCATTGTAATGAATAGCGCCGGCAATTCAGGAGCATTGGGTAACGATGACAGATTTGTTGCATGTCCTGCCGATGGCGACAGCGTAGTAGCTGTTGGCGCTGTAAACGCAGCGGGTGCCATCGCAAGCTTTTCAAGCTGGGGCCCTAACGGAGCGGGAAAAATAAAACCGAACATTGTTTCTGTAGGCGCGGGCACTGTGTATGCAAGTACAGCCGGCAATGCTGTTGCCGGCAATGGAACCTCGTATTCCAATCCCAACATGGCGGGATTGATCGCTTGCTTCTGGCAAGCATTTCCTGAGTTGAACAATATGCAACTGATAGATGCGGTATACCGTAGCTCAGACAGGTACAGCAATCCTGATATGCGTTATGGTTATGGCATTCCCAATTTCAAGAAAGCATTTGCCATGGTGCTGCAACAGCGTGCAACCTTTGCTGTGAATAATGCCAATTGCGTTACCACCATCAACTGGTCAAGCAAGGATAACAATACGATGGAATACAGGCTGCAACGCAAGTTTACAACTGACACCGGCTTTATTACCATTACAACCGTTACCGGCAAGAGCGCGGCTTTTCAGCAAAACAATTATACTTTTTCCTATACCGATTTACAGGATATTAACGACAACGTGCAATTCAGAGTACAGCAGGTTGTTAGTGCAGATACAACAGTCGTGGTAGGAACCATGGGACTAAATATTGCAAGCAAATGTTCAGATATTGTTCGCCCGGACCTACTGATCACCATTAGCCCAAACCCTGCGAGAAATAACGTGATGCAGCTTCATGTTACATCAAACAACAATGCATTACCGGACCTGCAGATCGTTATCACCAATATGAAAGGACAAATAGTAAAAACGGTGAGAAGGTCTGCACCTGCGGGAACTTCAACGCATCCGATAGCCATTTCAAACCTTGCTGCTGGTGTGTATGCAGTGAAAGTGTTTAGT
>JBAVMD010000327.1:0-4160 GCA_049689695.1 Chitinophagaceae bacterium
GCTTCACGCACCGGCAGGCACGCTTCAATTTATTCATGCAAGGCCAGGACCGGGAGTATGCCATCAGGCATTTTGGATTGAAACCTGACCGTTGCCTTATCCTGCCTTACGGCATAGAATGGCAGCAACCGCCTGCACAACAGGAGCTGGAAGCTGCGGGTGAGCAACTCAGGAAAACGCACGGCATCGGCGCTGAAGAATACATCATTCTTTTCAATGGCATCTTTAATTACCCGCCAAACCTGAATGCACTGAACCGTATTGTGGATACCATTAATCCATTGCTGCAACAAAAGGCGGGGTTTAGGTACCGGATCATTGTATGCGGCCGGGATATTCCTCCTCGACTTACAAATGGTGAGCATCGTGATATAATTTTCGCCGGCTTTGTGGATGATATCAGCCTTTACTTTAAGGGGGCGGATGTTTTTATCAACCCGATCATTGAAGGCGGTGGTATCAAGACGAAGCTGGTGGAGGCGTTGGGGTATAACCTCACTTCAGTTTCTACTAAAAGCGGTGCGATAGGAATAGATCCCGGGTTATGTAACGGAAAGCTAATGATTACATCGGATGATGATTGGGATGCTTTCTGCAATTATATTGTTGCCGCTGCTTCCGTTCAGGCCAACACACCTTCGGCATATTTTGATTATTTCTATTGGGGGAATTCGGTAGATAAGGTGGTTAGATTTTTTTCGTGAGGGTATTTCACGCAAAGCCGCAAAGATTCGCTAATGCGCAAAGAAGAGCTGCGTAAAGAGGCTCGCCTTTTTTAGGTCAGAGAACTTATGATTGAAAAAGGCGAAGCCTCTCTGCGCCTTTGCGTTTTCCTTTGCGTCTTTGCGTGAAATCTTACAAAAAAAAGAACCGGCTCAAAAAAAAGCCGGTCTCAGTAGGGGGTACTTCGACTATAGGTTTAGGGGTCCTATAAAAATTTGATTAAAACTACGATTCTCCTTTGTGCCTGGTTGATAAAATTAGCAAGTGAGCAATTTTTGGTTATAAGTGTGCTGATTGGGCTGATGAACGTGTATTCAGCTTGCATGGAACAAATCGAGGAAATCGTCCTTGCGCCTGGTGGCCACTTCCAATAGCGCCCCGTCAGACATTTCCACCTGTCCTCCCCTGCCCTTATGGTACTTCTTTATAAAATTGAGGTTTATGATATGCGAATTATGCACCCTGAAGAACTGGCGCGGGGGCAGCAATTCTTCATATTGCTTGATGGTGCGGGAGGATACATGCTTTTGCCCGTCTGAGCAGTAGATGTGCGTGTAATTGCCCTTTGCTTCGATGCGGATAATATCCTGCAACGCTATGAACATGAACCCGTCCTGCGTTGGCATGGCCAGCTTGGGTATGGTAGCCTGCTGCTGCCGCATGTTCTGGAGCAGGTTGGCCAGTTGCTGGTTGATGTTCTTTAAATGAACTTTTTTAGAAGCTTTTTCCACGGCTTCCTGCAGCTCCTGGATGTTTACCGGCTTGAGCAGGTAATCCAGCGCACTGTACTTGAATGCCTTCATGGTATATTCATCAAAGGCAGTAATGAAGATGATCTCAAAATTTACGGGCATCAGCATATCCAGCAAGTCAAAGCCATTGCCATAAGGCATTTCGATATCGAGGAAAACAATATCCGGCCTGGCGGCCTGTATGATGGGCACTGCCTCGGCAGCGCTTCCGGCCTCATTCTCTACCACTACCTCCGGGCAGAATTCCGAAAGCAAAGACCGGAGGATCTTGCGGTTCTTAGGTTCATCGTCTACAATAATTGCCTTTATCATAGTACCTCGTCAATTAACAATGTAACGGAAACTTTATTAACACTCTTGTGCCCGCCCCGGTTCCATCAACGTTTTCAAGATCGTAAATGTTTACTGAAATGTGCGGTCCCGCGGCCCGGTTCATCAGTTCTATCCTGTCTGTAGTAAGCGAAATCCCTTTCGATTGATATTCAATGGGGTTGGCGCTTTTATACAGACCCGAGGCTTTTCTTCCCACCCCATTGTCTTCAATAATACATTCCAGGAAATCGCCTGACCTGCTGAAAGTAACAATTATCCTGCCCTTATTATCATGCCTGTAACGAACGCCATGCCTTACGCAATTTTCAACAAAAGGCTGCAGTACCATAGGTGGAATAAAACATTCCTCAGGGCTTATGGATTCATCTGCCTTCACCTCGTAGGTAAACTTGTCTTCCAGGCGCATTTTCTCCAGTTCAAGGTAGGTAGATAGGTAGATCATCTCTTCCGCCAGGCTGGTTTCCGGCCGGGCAGACATATCTAGTGTTTGTCGTATCAGCCTTGAAAAACCCGATATGAATTTATTGGCGCCTCTCACATCCTTGTCTATCACGTACTGCTGTATAGAATTAAGGCTGTTGAAAATAAAATGCGGGTTCATCTGCGACTTAAGCGCAAGCTGTTCCAGCGAAGCGATCTTCCGTTCAACATTGCTCTTTTCAATTTCCTTCTTCTTTATAACACCGATGCGCCACGTAAGTACCAGCCAGATAAGAATAAGTCCTGCAACGCCCGCCAAAACCTGGAACCAGGTTTTTTGCCAAAGCTTTTTTTCAACAGTAAAAACTACACTCCGTACGGGGCTCTTCAATCCGAACTTATTGGTGGCCTGAACCTGGAGTTCGTAAGCGCCCGCCGGCAGGGTTGGATAACTCAGGTAATTATCGCGGGTTTGTTTCCAGTTGCTGTCGAGCCCTATCAGCCTGTATTGATAACGGATATCACCGGCAGACCGGTACGAAATGCCTGCAAATTCAAACTTGATATTATTATCACTCGGGGCCAGGTAAACCGGGGCATCCCGCCATTCGATCTTACGATTGCTCACGGTGACGTTATCTATGTGCAGGTCGCAACGCGAAAAGAACGAGATCTTATCCTTATCAAATATGCTTACTCCTTCCGGAGTACCCACTGCCACCGAAGTGCTGTCTGCACAAACTGCGTTTATAATATCCGAGCCCAGTTCACTGGTGAGTGAATACCCGGGCAAGGGATGCTCTCTGTCTGTAATATCTATTTTCTGCAATCCCTTGTTGGTTCCAAGCCAGAGCTCGTTGCCAAAAACATACATGGCCCTGCAGATATTGCTCAGCAATCCCTGGTCTTCGGAAATGGCGCTGATGATACGTCCGTCCCTGTAAGCAAAGATGCCGGAAAACGTAGCAATCCATAAAGTACCATCGCTGGCCTCCTGCATGTCCATAATGCGGTAGCGCAGGCGTGGTATTTTTTTCCCTTCGTCAATAATTGTCCTGTCCTTTGTAATGATGAACAGCCCATCAAGCGTGCCTACATAGATGCTGTCGCCTTTTTGTAAAATGCATGTAGAACGCTCCCGCCAGAAGATGTCATTTATTTTGCGTTCTGTCAGGTTAACGCCCAGCGCGTTTCTGCCCGTAGCGGCCAGCATTTCATTCCCGTTCCAGAAAAAATCTTTCACAACAAGCCCGGCCATCTGTTCAATGAACTCCATATCCTCCCCTAAATGCACCAACCTGGAATCCGATCCGGTCCAGATGGTACTGTCAGGAGCCATCCAGATAGCGGTGATCCGTTCAGGAGTAGAATTTTGCAACTCAAATACCGATTGCGCTTTTTCCCGCG
The DNA here is from genome assembly GCA_049689695.1 of Chitinophagaceae bacterium. GTDB lineage: Bacteria > Bacteroidota > Bacteroidia > Chitinophagales > Chitinophagaceae > DASPKM01. The sequence continues at coordinate 3,636 of JBAVMD010000327.1, forward strand.
TAAACCTGAATAGATTGGTCATGTCTGAACCGGCCAGCCATGCGTCTTTATACTTTACCAGCGAATAAACTCCCAGTTGTATACCATTGACATCCTTTATCTGAAGGTTGAAAATGTAAGGGGAATTGAGCATGAAAACACCGTGGCCAAGCGTACAGAACCATAAATTGTCTTCATTGTCCCGGTAAACATCCGATGTAGCTTCATTTTCGAGAAAGGTCCTGGCAGTACTTGTAAATGGATTATAGAGCGTTGAACCGCGTTGACTATTAAGTATAACGGTGCTGTCGTCAAGCACTCCAAATTTTGTGATGGCCCATCCATGACCAAAGCTGTTCTCTTTATCGCCCCATTTACCTCGTACCCTTAAAACACCGATGTTGTTACTCCACATCATGGCGCCGTTGTCGGTCATTACATATTTGTAATTAATAAACGGGAAGTCGAGCGATTCTTTAAACACAAGCTGGTCGTTCTTAAATTCCAGCAAACAATTACGGTCCAGCACAAGCATCTGCCCATTAG
>JBAVMD010000328.1:0-13101 GCA_049689695.1 Chitinophagaceae bacterium
AGCCTGGATAGTGCTTATTGCATTGCTGTTTTGGGTATTGGTTACATGGTACTCCAGCCGTGTGCTGGTATACCGCAAACCATCGCTGTACGAAAATTCAAAAACAATAGGATTTCATGCACCCCGGCTTTTAGGTTTCATTGCTTTCAGTGTTGGTTGGATAGCGATCCTGCTGATCAGAATTCCGGAAACAGAACATCTGCCAACAATAAAAAATACCGGCACAGGGTGGCTATGGCTTGCAATAAGTGCAGTGTTATATTTTGGTTTGTATTATGGATTAAAATGGTGGAGAGATGTTAAGCTGGTGCCCGCCATGCATAAACGCATGCATAAGAGTACTGCTCCTCAAAACAGCGACCAGCTTATAACAGCCAAAGAACTGCACGAGCACAAAATATTTACGCGTATTTATATTATAGCAGTGGCGGTGGCCTGCGGCATTGTGTTGTTCAACTTTTTCTTATCGCGGCCTGTTGTATTGTTTTATTCCATCATTCTGCTGCAATTGCTTTTTCTTTTTTTAGTAACAATCCGCCGCGCACGCCTGCCTTACCAGGATTTTCCGCTGGAAGCTGAACGGGATAAATGGATCAGAACATGGAAGCAACAAAAGAAAAAATGGGAGCCGGGCTTTGTAGGAAATATTCTTTATCCGCTGAACATATCTTTTCGTGAGCGGATATTTTTTTACAGCTTCAATATATTTTCAATAATCGCCCTGTTCTTTTATGCAAGGGCCATACTGGATATTGACTATGCCAATTCCATTGGGTCTTTAGCATTGGTATTGCTGGCATTTGGTGTGCTGGTAGGTTTTTTTGCATTTGTTTCCGTGCTGTCGGTCATCAAAAAAATAAATTTTCATTTCATTCTGCTGGTGCTTGTATTTCTGCTTGCTAAAACACGCGAGCCGCATTATGTGCGAACTACAAATGCAAAAGCGCCTGCTTACCTGTTCGCTACACAGCGCCCAACGCTTGCAGAGTATTTTAGGAAATGGACGGCCCAGCGCAAAGAAGTAATAGAGCAATCATCAGAATATCCGGTGTTCTTTGTATTGGGCGATGGGGGCGCATCCCGTTCAGGATATTGGGTAGCTGCCGCCCTGGGTAAGCTGCAGGACAGCTCGCAGGGAAAATTCTCAGAGCATCTCTTTTGCCTGTCAGGCGCATCTGGCGGCGTAGTAGGTGAAGGCGCTTTTTTTTCGCTGCTGCATCATCATAATGAAATGACAGGACGCAGCTATGAAAAAGAAGCGAAGAATTACCTGCGGAATGATTTTCTTTCATTCGCGTTGGCGCGCATGCTTGGCCCGGATTTCTTCAGGCCTTTAATTCCATTTAATCTCAGGCATGTGAAAGACAGGGCCGGAGCCCTGGAAACAGCTTTGGAAAGAGGAATGCACGATAGTGTTTTCCTGAAGAATAAACTGTCTATTCCATTCTCGGTTTATACAGGAGGCAGGAACGATAGTGTGCAGCTCCCGATCCTGTGCATCAACACTACGCGTATGCAGGACGGAAGGCCGGGCGTTATCAGCAATATCAATATTCATAATGTAAATGAGCGCGATTCTGCTTTCGGTCCGCGACTGGATGTAATGGATTTTATCGATACCGGAAAAGATCTGCGCTTGAGCACTGCATTGATGGTAGGCTCGCGCTTTCCCTACGTAAGCCCTGCGGGAAGAATTGATGAAAGGATCCGCTCACGTATTGCGGGTAAACCGGATGGAACGCGCGTGCATTATTTTGTTGATGGAGGTTATTTCGATAACTCAGGCGCAGGCATCGTTCATGAAATGCTGCTGGAGCTGGAAGACATAAAAAAGGTAATGATAGCAGGCGGCAATGCCCATCTCGGCAAGCTTAAATTTTACGTGATACACATCACCAACAATCCATTAGGGCCATCGCCGCTGGGGGAAATCAATTATTTAAGCAACGATCTGTTCTCACCGTTGATCACCTTGATTGGCACTTACACCAGGCAGACAGACGTGAACGACTGGCGTTTGCGCAAGCACCTGCAACTTTTGTACAATACGGTTTCCGACACACAATACTACAAGCGCATCGACCTGTATAAAGGAATTAATGCAGATACCCTTCGCTTTCCCATGAACTGGGCCATCTCAGGCTACTACCGTGAAAAAATGGATACGTTGCTGAGCAGAAGCTGGCAAACGAGGAACCTGGCGATGTGGATGAAGACCTTACGGTAAGGACACAAGGTGCAAGGAACAAGGTACAAGGGACAAGAAGCAAGGAAAGGGGTTAAGCCGTAAGTTACTTTAGCACCTTGAGCCTTATTTCTTTCCTTGCTTCTTGTACCTTGTGCCTTGTGCCTTGTCAAACTCAACTGAGTTTGACTGCTGTTCCGCTGGCGCTCACCATCAACATACTTCCGTTAGCGCCTACTGTTTCATAATCCAGGTCGATTCCTACAATGGCGTTTGCGCCCAGTGCCTGCCCTTTCTGTATCAGTTCGGTCATGGCATATTGCTTGGCTTCTTCCAGTACACGCTCGTACGTGCCGCTACGTCCGCCGAAGAAATCGCGTAGTCCGCCAAGAATATCTTTGAAAAAATTTGCACCGATAATGGTCTGAGAAGTTACCACGCCCAAATATTGCGTAATTGCCCTTCCCTCAATGTTTGGAGTTGTTGTAACTATCATTTTAATAAGTTGTTTTTCTTCTTACTTGTACCTTGTTTCTTGTGCCTTGTGCCTTGTTCTTCTTATGCCTTGCATCAATAGCTTCTTCCAATAGTATCACACATTGCCTTCAGCAAAGAAGTTCCATCATGCGTATCATGCCATTTTTCCCACATCATAACGCCATTGGCGGTGGATTTAGCCAGCATGGCTTTTTTCTTTGCTGTTGGTTGTCCGTTATAATAAATGGTGTAAGGAGCAGGATAGCCAGATGAAGTAACGATGGCTGAATCCAGCAATGCGTTGCCTCCCTGAGACAGTATCTGTCCATAGCTCAATGCCGTATTAGTTTGCGTAATGCCCGAGGGGCGGCCATAGGCTGGTATGCCCAGCACGGCTTTCTGCTTAGGCATGCCCCGCGTGTTGATCCAGTAATTCAAACAGGTTTGAGACAAGGTATAATCCGAATGATGTTTATAAGCCACCGAAGCGCTGAAATCATCATACGCCATGATGTTGAACCAGTCAACATAGTTGAACAGCTCTGATCTTATCGCATCTCTTATCGCGCCAGCATATTTTCCCGCGGTAATAGCAGCGGTGAGATAATATTTTCCATCGCGATGGCAGGAATCGCTCAGCTCTTTCATAAGGGCAGTGTAAGTGATATCAGTGCCATCACTTGTTTTAGGAAACTCCCAGTCCATATCAACGCCATGCAACTGGTAGCTCCTGACAGCATTCATGATGCTTTTGATAAAGCTGTTGCGGCCCGCGGGCGTAGAAGCCATATTTGTAAAATCCTCGTCGGCCCCGTTAATGCTCAGCAATATTTTCGCATTGTTGGCCTTTGCTTTTGCAACCACGGCAGTAAAAGTTGCCGGACTGTTGATGATCAGCGCGGCTGAGGTATTCACCGTAGCAAAGGCATAGTTCACTACGTTGGTCATTCTGAATTTAATATCAGGTATGCTGGCGGGATCGCGGTAATAAGGGAAGTACCCAACTACCTTAAAACCAAAATCAGCCGGTGGTGTTATTACAATGGGCGGCGGCACAGGATCAGGGTTTTCCTTTGTTTTCTTACACGCCATCAGTACCAGCAGGGCGCTGAAAGCAAGCAGTGTCTTTACAGTCGGTTTTTTCATGTGGTGGTTTGGGCTGTTAAGATATAATTTTTAACTTTTAAAGCAATTACTTTTGCAGTTAGTTCATCACAAAAAAATCAAGGGTATGAGAAAACTTCTTGTTGTTTTGATTTTGTGTATCAGCACAACCAGGTCAATGGCCGATGAAGGCATGTGGCTGCCCATGCTGTTGGGGCAGCAGGTGTACAACGATATGGTGAAGAAGGGCCTTAAGCTCACCAAAGAACAATTGTACAGCATCAACAAGGCATCGGTAAAAGATGCTATCATCATCTTCAGCGGATTTTGTACCGGCGAGATCGTAAGCAACCAGGGATTGATCTTCACTAACCATCACTGTGGTTACGATGCTATTGCTGCAGCCAGTTCGGTAGAACGCAATTATCTTAAGAACGGCTTCTGGGCAAAAAGCAAACCGGAAGAAATTCCTGCGCAGGGATTGTATGCAGAGTTCCTGCTGAATATTGTAGATGTAACCAAAGAAGTGGAAGACGCTGCGCAGGGCCTTACAGGAACCGAGCGCACACAAAAGCTGCAGGGAATTATTTCGGGCATCAACAGGAGATTAAGTGATTCCACTAAATCAGTATACGCAAGAGTGAATTCACTTTTTAAAGGAAATCAATTCCTGGCTTTTGTTTACCAGCGTTACAGCGATGTACGATTGGTAGGTGCACCGCCCGAAAGTATTGGTAAGTATGGTGGAGATACAGACAACTGGGAGTGGCCGAGACATACGGGCGATTTTTCCGTTTTCCGCGTATACGCAGATAAATCAAATCAGCCTGCGGCTTACGCTACGGACAATGTTCCGTTGAAACCGAAACATTTTCTGCCCGTTTCACTCAAAGGTGTGAAGGAAGGAGATTTTGCGATGGTATGGGGATATCCGGGAAGTACCAACAGGTATGAAACATCAATAGGTATCAAACAAAAAACAGACATTGATAATCCCACGCTGGTGAAGCTGCGCGACATGCGCCTCAAATACATGTTTGAAGAAATGAAGAACGATCCCGAAGTGAAATTGAAGCTGGCAGGAGATTATGCAAACATCGCTAACTATTGGAAGTTCTACGATGGTGAATCGAAGCAGTTGATCAAATACGATGTATACAGCCAGAAAAAGAAACAGGAAGACGCGTACGCTGCCTGGGCTAAGGGAAAGCCTGAGTTTGAGAATGTATTTACTGACTGGCCCAAGGCTTATGAAGCGTGGCGGCCATACAGCAAGCATCGTGTATTTATCAATGAAGGAATATTGGGCTCGCCGCTGCTTGCATTTGCATCCTCTCTTCAGCAGGTGGAAAACGCCATTGTAAAACAGGGAGCTTCTGCAGCAATCCGCAACGCCGTTCAGGCTGCTGATGAATCACGCACGGAATTTATGAAGAGCGAGAACATTCCGTCTGACCGCAACATACTTGCAGCAGTGCTGGAGATGTATTATAACGAGATCGATAAAAGCCAGCATCCCATCGGGTACTTTGAATCTATAAAAGGTTCGTATGGTGATTTGAAAGATGCGAATACGTATAAAAAGTATGCTGCAGCCGTATTTGCCAGCACCATGTTGCTGAACGATGCTAAATGGAATGCCTTTAAAGCCAGCCCGGATGCTGCCACTTTACAGCAAGACCCCGCGTACGCTGCAGCTTCTGCTTTCTTAAAGAACTGGCAGGGTAAATACCTGCAGCATTTCCAGATATTCACTGCAAAGAATAATGAGATGGGCCGGCTGTACCTGAAAGGAATTATGCAGAAAGATTCAGTGAAGGCAAAGATGATGTACCCCGATGCAACATTTACCATGCGTGCCAGTTACGGACAGGTAAAAGCATACAAACCCAGGGATGCAGTTACTTACGACTATGTAACTACTATGAAAGGCGTGCTGGATAAATATAAGCCCGGCGACTATGAATTTGATCTACACCCTGACGTGCTGGAGCTTGCAAGAAAAAGGGACTATGGTCAATATATTGATAAGCAGCGCAACGACCTTGTGGTTGGATTTATTACAACCAACGATATTACCGGTGGCAACTCAGGCTCTCCCGTGATCAATGGCAATGGCGAATTGACAGGCCTTGCATTTGATGGCAATTACGAAGCATTAAGCCATAAGATAGCTTTTGATAAAGACCTTAACCGTACCATCTGCGTGGATGTGCGTTATGTGTTGTGGTGTATTGATAAAGTAGGAAAAGCGGGGAATATTATTAGTGAGTTGAAGCTGGTTAAATAAAAAATAAAAAATTAATAATTAATAATTAATAATTATTGATTATTGATTATTGATTATTGATTTATTTGTTAGCTCGCTTGCGGAATAATCAATTATTAATAATCAATAATCAAAAAGGGTTGACTGAATTTCAGTCAACCCTTTTCTTTTGCCTTATCCTAGATCACAAGTACTAACGCTGTTGATTGGTAGTGCCGGCTGGCGTTCCCAATGAATTATAATATGTGTCAGCTTTAGGGCTGATGATGATCTGGTAATCTTTTGATGTAGTGGCCGAAGCTGCTGTGTTGTCGTTGTTCACGAGTATCCTTGATTTGGCTACGCCTTCTTCTACAAGCTTCTTAGCTATCGCGCCGCTTCTTGCCATGTTCAAAGACCAGGCTGCTGATGCGCTGGTAGCTGCTTTCCTTGAAGGAGAGCTGCTGTAAGTTCTTGACTTGCTTTCTGATTTGCGCGCAGTTGATTTATATGTTGTTGATTTTTTTGCTGTACCGGAATAAGAGCTGGATTTCTTTGTGGTTGACACGCTCTTGTTGCCTGAAGATTTGATCTTCACATCGCCATCGCTATCCATTTTTACTTTGGTATTGGCATCTTTATACTTCACATCGCCATCAGCATCTGTTTTAACGGTAGCATCTGAAGTGGTAGTTGTAGTGTTATTCATTGTGCTGTTCATGCTGGTGTTATCGCTGCTGCTGGTCATATTGCCTGCCATATAATAACCAGGGGCGCTGGCGATGTCTATCTCAACATTTGGATTGTCTTTTACTATCTGTGCTAATTGAGTAAGTACTTCCTGTCCTTTTGCGCTTAGCCTTGAGCTACCGCTTGCGAACAATGTTTTTTCAGCGAGTGTAACTGTTACACGGCCGCCGGCAGTAGTAATATTCTCTGCACCTATTACAGCGTCCATTTGTTCATGCAATTGCTGATGAACCTGTTCAGTTGTTTTTGTGCCTTCGTCATAAAACGCCTGGAAACTGTTCCATCTTGTTTGCTGTCCGGTTACCCAGGTATTGGTGCTGTCCAGCCGGGTTTGAAGGTTCCGGTTGTTGGATTCCAGCGTGGTAACGTTTTGTTGCATGGTGTTGCCGGTTTCGGTCAACCTTGCATTTTCTGTTTGTAATTGTGAGATTTGATTTTGTGCTTCAGTGTATTTCTTTTTGGCTACACAGGAGGTCATAAGGATAACCACCGCCAATCCGCTCACGGATTTCAGTAATAAATTCTGTTTCATACAATAACTTTTTAGCGTGAAGGAAAACTCTCTTGTTCGATAATGGAAATCTGTGCCAAAAAGTTAAAAATGATGCAAATCGGCATTGAAATTTTTTTGCAGACCAAAAAATTAGTGGAAGAATATTTTGATGAGACTGCTTCAGTTGTAATTTTTAAGTTGAAATGCTTCGACATGATACAACTGTATTTAAAAATCATCCAATAAATTTTTTTAGATGATAAGCGATCATTGTACAGTCTGCCTGTTCAATTGCATGCGGCGTTCCCGGCAAGATGGCGAGCTGTGCATTGATGAGTTGTTCATATACTTCAAAAGTTTCATCTCGTGTAACCATCTTGTCGCGGTCGCCCAGCATAATAAGTGAAGGGTTTTTTATTTGATTATAGTCTTCAGGCTGCAAAGGGTTTTTCTTTCCCATCTGCTGCAACATGTCAGATGTTTTATATAATACTTCTTTCCATTGCTGTGCGCCATGCCGTTCACTTAATTGTTTCGCAAATGCAGGAACTTTTTGTTCAATAACATTTGGTTGTAGCATTTTAGATTCTTTAGCAGCTACTGTTTCGTTCCAATGGAATTTAGTGCCGAGCGTAATGATTTTACCAATGTTAACCTGCAGATGTTTCGCCATATACATGGCTACATATCCCCCCATGCTGTAACCGAAAATATTCACCGGTGTTGTTGGGGGCAACTGTTGAATGAAAGCGGCGACCTGTTTTGCAAACGCTTCAATGGAAAATGATTCAGCAGGAACCGGTTCAACGCCGTGCCCGGAGAAATTGATCGGATACACATCGTATGTGCCTTTCAGTTCATTGGCCAGTTTTTCCAATTGATGCGCAGATCCTATTGCGCCATGCAGTAGTAATAGTGGGCTCATGCATCGAAGATAGAATGTAAAATAGAAACCTGGCACTGTGGAACGGCAAGGAAATTGGGCTGCTTGTTTTTATAAAAAATGACTATTATGAAAAATATACTGGCAGCAGCAGTGCTCGTTCTTGGATTGATGGCCTGCGGCGATAATGCTACCACAAATGGTGGAGCTACAACAGGCGATAGCCTGAACAATGGTTTAACAACAGACACTGCTATAAATTCAACTACGCTTAACCCTGCTGATAGTATGGGAATAACGAGAGATACAGCGCGTAAAGACCGTACTGATGTCAGGACCCCTGGCGACACATTACGCCGCCGCGATTCTGCGAGATAAAGATGGGCTGGCATGCTTTGTGTGAAAAACAAGCAGAGGAAATATATTATGCGCATTTTGTGTCTGTATATTTTATTGATGGTTGCAGCATGCTCGTGCAATAGCGACAGTACAACGAGCATCGTAAAAGATTCAACCGGGCTGGTCCCTGATTCCACTGCCGTAATGGATACTTCCATTGTATTTTCAAAGGCAGATACTGTACTGTTTGGTTTTTACCAGGGCTTATTGCCGTGCAAGGATTGCGAGGGCATTCGTCAAACGCTGTTGCTAAAAGATTCGGGGCTTTTTAAGCTCGAAGAATTTACAATGGATAAAGACATATTTCCCAGAAAGCAGGAAGGCAGATGGTCGCGGGTTGGCGATAGCATCCATCTTCAGGCCAACCGAAAGCTGATAGCTACTTATTTTATTAAGAAAGATACTTTGCAGCTGGCTTACCGCGATGGCAGCGCTATTGCAGACAGCACGGTTAAAAGTTACTGGATCGCAAGGCATCCGGATGCCGCTCAGAATACAGCCTGGAAGAAGAAGCAGCTGGAAGGGATCGATTTTTATGCGATAGGCAACGAACCTTTCTGGAATATCGAGATCGGTAAAGAAAAGAATATCGTGTTCAGACTGGCAGATCTGCCAAAGCCTGTTATACTGCCTGTTGTGCAACCCGTTATTAATAAAGACAGCGTGTATTATTCCATTAAAACAAAAGATGCCACCATGCAGATCAGTATTTACAACCAATTCTGCAACGATGGCATGAGCGATAATTTATACGAGCACCGTGTACTGGTGCGGTATAACGGAGTTGAGTTTAAGGGATGCGGAGTCGTTTTTAAGTGAGAAGTGAGTAGTGATTAGTGAGCAGTTAATCACAGCTATTTATAAATCATTTATAAACTTCAGTGATCAACTGCTCACTGCTCACTGCTCACTACCTACCCTACAACAATCCTTTTTCAATCAAATACTCACCAATCTGCACCGCATTTGTTGCAGCCCCTTTGCGAAGATTGTCGCTTACTATCCACATGTTGAGTGTATTGGGTTGAGATTCATCCCGGCGAAGCCTTCCCACAAATACTTCATCTTTTTCATGCGCATTCATGGGCATGGGATACTGCTGGCTTGCCGGATCATCAGTAACAATCACACCGCTCGAAGCTGCGAGGAGTTCCTTCACTTCGCTTAATTCAAAATCCTTTTCAAATTCCACGTTCACTGATTCACTATGACCGCCCATAACAGGAATGCGCACAGTAGTAGATGTGAGGCGAATGGAATCATCGCGCATGATCTTTCTTGTTTCGTTCACCATTTTCATTTCTTCCTTGGTATAGCCATTGTCGAGGAAAACATCTATCTGCGGAATTGCATTCAGATCAATAGGATATTTATAAGCCATCTCGTATTCACCATTCGTTCCTTTAATGGCACGGTCTCTTTCCGCCATCAGTTGGTCAACAGCTTTTTTGCCGGTGCCCGTAACGCTCTGGTAAGTGCTTACCACAACTCTTTTAATAATGTATTTTTTATGCAGTGGGTTTAAAGCAACAACCATCTGGATGGTGGAGCAGTTTGGATTGGCGATGATCTTATCATCTTTGGTAAGCGCATCCGCATTGATCTCCGGTACTATCAATTTTTTTGTAGGGTCCATGCGCCAGGCCGACGAATTATCGATAACCGTTATTCCTGCCTCTGCAAACTTTGGCGCCCATTCCAGCGAAGTGCTTCCGCCGGCAGAAAATAAGGCGATGGCAGGTTTGGCTGCAATGGCATCGGTCATGCTTACAACGGGATATTCTTTTCCTTTGAACATTACTGTTTTGCCAACTGATCTTTCAGAAGCTACGGGTATGAGTTCTGTAACGGGAAAGTTCCGTTCGGCCAGTATCTGCAGCATCTTGCTGCCTACAAGGCCGGTTGCGCCTACTACTGCTATTTTCATTATGATGTTTGTTTTAGATCACGAATTATGATTAAATATTTTTTCTTCGCTTCGCGAAGAATAAGAATAAGCACGGATTGGAGGAAGGATTTAAGGATTACACGGATTAAATGCGTTTTTAAAGTGCTGAATTAATTAAAACAAATCACACGTATATTATTCATTACAGATTCTTTATCCGTGTAATCCTTAAATCCTTCTTCCAATCCGTGCTTTTTCTTCCTAATATCCTCGTTCATCCCAATAAAGAAAGCCTTCCACATTGGGAAGGCCTTCAAATATTCTGTTTACAAACAAAACGATTGTCAACCTTCCGTATGGGAACGTTTCGTGCGTTTTGTATGTTTCTTACAATTATTCATTCAGACTCAAAAATAACGGCAGCGGGAATTTTCACCAAAAAAATGTTTTTTTTCCCATGGACAGTTCAATCACATGCCAGTGCTTTGCAAGCCTTAATCAACCATTCCATGAAAAAAATATTGATGTATTTGCTGGTATTGATCTTCGTATCTGACATCGCTCAATCACAGGTTGCCAGGCGTTTCGATGTAATTATACATGAATTGTTCCCGGATCCAACGCCGGTGATTGGCTTGCCGGGCAGCGAGTTTATCGAGTTGAGAAATATTTCATCTGCCACCTTCAACCTGCGTAACTGGAAGATCACAGATGGCAGCAGTTCTGCTGTGGTAACAGTGAATTACATGCTGCAGCCGGATAGTTTTGTGGTTATATGCCCTTCATCGGCTGTACAGGCATTTTCTGTATTTGGGTCAACCATTGGCGTAACCAGTTTCCCTTCTTTGAATAACGATGCCGATATCATTACGCTCATTTCACCGGAAGCACGCATTATTCATTCCCTTTCATACGATCTCTCCTGGTATAAAAATGCGGTAAAGAGCGAAGGCGGATGGACCCTGGAAATGATAGATGCCCGTAATCCCTGCGGGGGCATTGAAAACTGGCGTGCAAGCAGCAATACAAAAGGTGGAACACCCGGCAGAAGCAATGCCGTTGAAGCAATAAACCCGGATGCCGACCCGCCTGCCCTCATCCGTACATATAACCTGGACAGCATTACCATCGTAGCGGTTTTTGATGAGCCGCTCGACAGCTTTAGCGCAGCAGGCATTAATAATTACAGTATAGATAAAGCTCTTACTATTTTACAGGTTCATCCTTTGCCACCACTGTTTCGGGAAGTGAAGTTAATCATGAACGCGCCCCTTGTCCGGGACGAAGTTTATACGTTGCAGGTAATGAATGTTGCCGATTGTACAGGCAATACAATAGGCGCTTTAAATAATGCAAAGACAGGATTGCCTTCTGTACCGCAAGCAGGCGACATAGTGATCAACGAACTGCTTTTCAACCCTAAGCCTGATGGAACGGATTATGTCGAATGCTGGAACAGGGGCAATACGATAATAGATGCATCTATGCTGCTTATTTGCAACCGCAATTCCGCCGGGGCTATCGGCTCCATTAAAAAGCTGAGTGAAATTCCTTTTCTTGTTTTTCCCGGCGATCATATTGTAGTCGCGGCTGATGCAAAGGCCGTACAAAAGCAATACAGCGTAAAGAACCCGCAACACCTGCTGACCGTAGATCCGATGCCATCCATGCCTGATGATAAAGGGACGATTGTGTTGCTTGACCAGCAGGGAACAATTATCGATGAAGTACCGTACGATGAAAAATGGCATTTTCCCCTGATCGCTCAGCCGGAAGGTGTGGCCCTGGAAAGGATCGATGGAAAAGTTCCGGCACAGTTGAGTACTAACTGGACGTCTGCCGCATCGGATGCCGGCTATGGAACACCAACCCGGCGCAATTCACAATACAAAAGCGCACCTGCCTTGCAGGCAAAGATCGAAATAAGTCCGGCTGTATTTTCACCTGATAACAACGGCACAGACGATCATTGTTTTATTCATTATCAGTTCAGTGAGCCAAACAATGTAGCCCGGGTAACCATTTTTGATATGAGTGGACATGCCGTAAGAAACCTGGCCCGAAATGCAACACTTTCGGAGAAAGGTTTTTTCAGATGGGATGGACTGGATGATAAAAATAATCCGTTACCCATCGGAATTTATATCGTGCTGACGGAACTATTTACCGTTGATGGAAACAAGAAATTTTTTAAGAATCCTGTCACACTTGCACATCCGTTTTAGTCTATCTTGTGGCGCTTAAAACAAAACACCATGAAGAAACTAGTACTCGCCCTGGCAATATTTATTACATTGTCTTCAGGGGCTTTCGCACAGGACACAAGCTCTCCCAAGTTTATGCAGATCACAACCATTGAATCAGTGGTAGGTGGTGGCCTTGGCCGTTCTAAAATGATCGTTACTAAAGAAGATGGTTCGCAGGAAGAAAAAGACCTGGAGAACCTGTTCAGCATGACCGGTATCAATTTCAAGAACATCAAATCAAATGAAACCGGTATTCTCCAAACTTTGAAAACCTATACCGATGCAGGATGGAAATTGCATTCCACCATTCCTATGACCCTGAGCCCGGGCAATAACGGAGCAGGAATATTTATGACGAGATATTTGTTGGTGAAGAATGGTGCCAAGTGAATTGTAAGGCACAAGGAACAAGGTACAAGGCACAAGAA
>JBAVMD010000329.1:0-2495 GCA_049689695.1 Chitinophagaceae bacterium
CTAAAAGCCCCTGGTGCCCTGAAAAGAACAGAGACACGTTGGGAAAACCTTTCAGACTGCAGGCTTTTGATGACGTGCATTGCGAATACCATAGCTCGCTATCAACGCCGGTGGGAACTATTCGTACAGACTGCAGCCGCATAACAACACAACTCGATCTGAAATTTATAAAGCTCGGCCTGAAGCAGGATATGGAAAAAGAAACTTTCAGTGATCAGTTCATGAATTGTTCTATCGAAGTAGGTGCAGGCATTTCTTTAGGCGACAAGCACCTGGGACCCCTTAAAGCCGAAGCATCCATTGGCGGTGCACTGGCGCTGGAGTTTGACCGCACGGGATTAACTGATGTTATTGTAAAAGGGGCAGCAGGCATCAGCGTAGGCACAGATGCAATAAACATAGGAAGCGATGGAGCCGGAGTAAAAGTGGGAACCGATGTTAAAGATGACGATGCCGGCGATGTAGGTGCAATAAAAGATCTGCAGATAGAAATTGGCGTTAAAGGACAGGTAAGTCTTATCAGTGGCAAGGCATCTTTTGGTGGCACAGGTGTGCTGGAAAAAGCTGGTAAATAAAAAGAGATCACGCACTTTAGCAGCCGCAAGGCGATTAATTTTTACGCAATGAAATATATATTACTTCTCTGGATATTTTTTGCTTCAGTTACTGTAGCTGTTGCACAGCCTATTCCACGGCAAACCATTGAAGACAGTGTGATAGGATGGGTAAAGCTGTACAATTTTAAAGGCGTTGCTGCACCGCAAAAAGTAGCCGATAAGATTTATTCACCTGCACAGTTATCCATCTGCGATTCTTTTGCCAACTGGATGCAGGCCAGCTATGTACCCAAAGGCGCACTGGGCGATGTAAAAAAAACCATCACCGGTAAATTAGGGTTATACAATAAAAATGATGCGGCTCTTCCGCAGAGCTACGGCGCTTATGCTTATACTTATTTTTTTCTCAAGTACAACAGCAGTGGCAAAATGGTGCCGGAAAATAACCTGGGCGTTACCTGGGGCCTGATGGCTAACGGCGTACCCGGATGGGAAGTGAGGGATATCAGCACGCCCACGCATTATTATTTCACAATGCCTTCTTTTGAAGCAGCGCATGCCGCGGAAGACACCAGGAAAAAGTACGATCTGTCAAATCTTTCTAATGTAAAGCCTCACATCAACTTTTGGATAAAGAATATAGAAGCCGGTAACGGAACCAATTATGTTTTGCTTTGTAAAAACAATCAATCGCCTTTTGTAAAACTAACCAAAGGCGAATATTTGCAACTGATGCAGGCAGCTATTCCACGTTACTACGAAACGGAAAAGAAAAAGATCAGCGAGGCCAACCCGGGAAATCAAAGAATGATAGATTACCTGGTGAAAGCTTTAAATGTGAAGAACGATGCATTTATCGCGGGCTTAAAAGCAAACAGGGAAAAATACAAAGACCGTTTGGCTGAACCAGCTCTCACAAGTGCGCAACCCGGCATTCATGATCTGGAAGGTGGAAGAGATCTGTTCAGCAATGGTTATTTAACCGATACTGAATCTGATGCAGGAAGGCATCCTGTTTACAAAATCGATTCACTGATGGCTGCGCGATGTAAAGAGAACAAACCCCAATGGGTGCTTATGAGCTGGTGGTGGTCGCCCGGAGATCCGGTTGAAAAAAACCTGCATGAGTCTATAGTCAACAATTTTAATTTCGGATATGTTTATAATTTTTTCTTTGATCCGGAGAAAGTAAAAGGACAAGCCTACAAACCGCTTCGTTCTCCTTACAACAAAGAAGCAGCAGTTATTACTGAAGCATCTGAAGCCAGCAGGAAAAATACGGCTGATAAGAACATTTATTTCTTTGAAGATTTTTCTACAACCGGCATTGGCGAAAAACCCAACGGATGGCGTGCGCCTTTAGGCCCTCAGGGAAGTACAGGTGTTGTTGAAAAACCGGATGGTTTAGACGGCAATTGGGTGATGATGAACGACGACTACTCAATAACCGCCACCCAACTCAAAAAGCCATTTCCTCCCAATTTTACTTTGAGCTATGACCTGGTAGCTGCGCAAAATTTTACATGGGGGGCCAAAGGATTGATGCTTCAACTGTCAAATGAAACATCTCCCGGCAATGCAACAGCCTTCCTGAAACTTCGGTTGCGCCCGGGATATGATGGCAGAGACGGAGAAACAACATTTGAAACAAAATTTGCTGCTTCGGGCGGTACCAAATGGGCGGCGGCCCCGGGTTTCTCTAACAACAAAAAGAACAACCGTATTGCCGTAACCATTAAAAAGAACGGTGAAACACTGCAGGTATTCATCGATAAAAATAAAGTGCTTGAGCTCGAAAAAGCCATACCTGCAGCCCAGGTGTTCAATGCAATGTCGTTCAGCAGTGGAAGTTCAGGGGAAAATAATAAGTATTATATCAGCAATGTTAAGATCGTGAAGGAGTAGCGGCCTCCGGATATTTTATGGTCGTTATCGCTG
>JBAVMD010000330.1:0-4794 GCA_049689695.1 Chitinophagaceae bacterium
AACTGGTGAGGGATTTCTGGGCTACGAAAGGAATTGACAAGGCAGCCATAAACATTATGGATGGAAGCGGTCTTTCACCACAGAACCGTGTAACCGCAGATGCACTGGTGAAAGCATTGCAGTTTGCAAAAACGGCTCCCTGGTATACATCCTTTTATGAATCAATTCCCACTTATAATGGAATGAAGATTAAAAGCGGCTCCATCGGCGGCGGGCGCGCGTTTGCAGGCTATCATACTTCAGTGCAAGGCAAAGAATACATTGTGTCGATCCTTGTAAACAACTATACGGGATCTTCCGGCGAAGTAGTGAAAAAGATGTACAAGGTGCTTGATGCCTTGAAGTGATTACTTCCCCATCATTCCGTCAACACTTACCTTCCCCGGCCCAAGCAGCAGTATTACCGAAAATGCTACCAGGAAAAGAGTAGCATGTTCGCCTTCGCTAAAGATCAATCCATGATGCGCCTTGAAAAGAGCAACTGCCATGGCGATGATGAGCGGTATGCAAGCCAGCCTTGAAAACAGTCCGAGTATGAGTAAGGCGGAACAAAAGAACTCCGCAAATACAAGCATTGCCAAAGAAACAGTAGGACCAAGTCCTAAAAAATCTATAAAATCTTTTTTCATGGTCGCAAACTTCACCAGCTTGTCGTAACCATGCGGTAACATCAAACCTGCAAAACCGATTCTCATTAGTAACATAGCCACATTAAAAGCCCCTGCAGAATAATTAGTCGACGTAAGTTTTTTCATCGAAGTCAGATTTTTTTCAAAAATAATTCATTTGATTATTCACTCGTTTTTAGAAAGAAATGTTAATCTGTATAGTTATGCACACGTGTTTGGAACGATGTTTGGTTGAACATAAAATAATTAGAATCTTTACCACGTTAGCGTCACAGGAGTTTTCCCGCATCCAATATCCAACCTGTTTCGGCCCCTTTGATCAGCTATCGCGCTACTGCGCGATTCCAAGAAACTATAAAAGATCATGAACGAATGAAACGTATACTCTTAATCCTGGTCGTAGCCTTTTTTTCTACCCTGCCATCGTTTTCACAACAGCCACGCATACTTGACGATCCCAATGCCCTGTTTCATCAGGCAAAGGAGTATTTTCAAAAAGAGAATTACAGTCTCGCATACCCGATCTTTAAAGACCTGGAACTTCGCCTGCGCGAAACAGACCGCAGCAACCAGTCTACCAATGAGCAGGAGATCAGGTATTATACCATTGTATGCGGACTGAAGCAGAACGAGGAAGCAGCAGTTGCAAAAGCAAAGGAATTCATCGATATCGAAGACAATACTGCCCGCGTGGAGATGATGAGCTTTCACCTGGCGGAGTATTATTTCCGTACCAAAAATTTTACGCAGGCCCTTAGTACGTATGCAGACATCACGGTTGACAACCTCAGCAATCGTGAAGTGGCTGATATGAAATTTCATCAGGGCTATGCCTATTTCAACCAGCAGAACTTTACGCAGGCCAAGCCGCTTTTTGATGCCATCCGGCAATTACCGAAAGATCCCAACTACATAGATGCAAATTATTACTACGGCTTCATTTCATTCTATGAGAAAAGATACAGCGATGCGCAGGCCGCATTCAGGGTAGTAGAAGAGCATCCGAGCTACCAGAATGTAGTACCTTATTATGTTGCAAACATTTACCTGATACAAGGCCAGAAAGACAAAGCCATAGAATATGCGGAGTCAAGGCTTAAAAAGGGAGGACAATTTTACGATCTCGAGCTTCAACAGTTGGTGGGTCACGGCTATTTTGAAAAAGGCCAATACGCCAAAGCGCTTCCTTATCTTGAAAAATATGTGAACAGTTCCGATAAAGTTGGCCGCACAGACCTGTATGAACTTTCTTACAGCTATTATGTTGCGGGCAATTACAACAAAGCCATCGAAGGTTTCAAGCAGTTGGGTGGTAAAGAAGATTCACTGGCGCAGCATTCCATGTACCTGCTGGGCGATGCTTATCTTAAAACCAACCAGAAGCCAAATGCCCGCAATGCTTTTCTGTTCAGCGCTTCCAACAGCAGCAACAGGCAGCAGAAAGAGATCGCTACTTACAACTACGCAAAATTATCTTACGAATTAGGCTACCAGGATGTGGCGCTTACCGAGTTGCGCAAGTTCCTTGATTCATTTCCGTCTTCTACCTACCAGGCAGAAGCAAGAGACCTGTTAGTAGGTGTGCTTGCCAATACAAATAATTATAAAGATGCGCTTGCTTTGCTTGAAAAAGTTGACCAGCCATCTGAAAATGCAAAGCGCGTTTATCCCCGTATTTTATATGGAAGGGCAACAGAATACATTACGGACGGCATGCTGGTTACAGCAAACGAGCTGCTGGATAAAGTGCTGAAAGATCCCTACAATGCTTCTGTGCTTCCATTTGCGCAATTCTGGAAAGGAGAAATTTCTTACCGGTTGAATAATGTGGATGATGCCATCCGCTATCTTTTCGAATACCTGAAGAACCCGGTTGCCAATGGCGAGATCAATGCAAACAACGCAAAATACAATCTCGGCTATGCATTCCTGAAAAAAGAAAATTACAGGCAGGCGTTGAGCTTTTTTGAACAGATCGTAAAAACGCCGCAGATCAGCAGCAGTCCGCTGGAGCAGGATGCATACATCCGCAGCGCAGATTGCTATTTCATGATGCGTGATTACAAGAAAGCACTTGGCATGTATGATATTGCGCTGAAATATTCATGGCCTTCAGAAGACTATGCATTGTTTCAGAAAGCGATGGTGACCGGAGTCACCAGCAGCGGGGAAAAGATCAATCTTTTAAAAACTGTTGATCGCAGGTTCCCAACATCCAGCCTGGTGCCGGATGCAAATATGGAGATCGCGAATACATACATGTCTGATGAAAAATTCGCAGAAGCGCTTCCTTTTTACAAGAACGTGATCTCATCAGTTAGCGGCGATGCGCTTAAACCAAGAGCTTACCTGCGCTCCGGCATCGCTTATTATAATCTTAATAATAACAAACTGGCTTTGGATAATTACAATGCGTTGTTGAAGAATTTTCCTAACTCGCCGGAAGCAGAAGAAGGATTGGAAAATGCACGGATCATTTATATAGAAGAAGGCCGTACGAGCGAGTATGTGAGTTTTGCAAAATCGCTGGGCAAGGAAATATCTACCAGTACGGAAGATTCTCTTGCCTATGCTGAAGCCGAAGTGCAATTCAGCAACGGCAATTTCAATGGTGCGCTGGCAAAGTTCGAGCAATACCTGCAACGTTTTCCTGATGGAAAATATTCACTCGAAGCTTTGTATTATAAGAGCGAGATCTATTTCAACCGTAAAGACTGGGCTAAATCAGCGCCGGGCTATGAATTGGTAGCAGACCGTGTTCCCAATAAGTTTGGCGAGAAGTCTTTGCTGCAGGCTGCGCGTCTCAACTTCTTCGATCTGAAAGATTATGTGAAGGCCGAGAAATATTTTACGCGGCTGAAAGATTTTGCTTCAACACAGGAAAATAAAATGGAGGCGATGCGTGGATTGCTGCGCAGCCAGTACCAACTGGAAAAATGGACAGAAGCTACCGCCAATGCTAAAGAGCTTATAACACAGAAGAACCTGAGCAACGATGATAAGGTGCTTGCGAACATGGCCATTGCAAGGTCTTACATGATCAACAACCAATGCGATCAGGCAATTACTTACCTGCGCACGGTAATGTCGCTCAGCAAAGCTGCATACGGCGCGGAAGCGAGATATGAAATAGCCAATTGCTATTTCAAGCAGAACCAGATGAAGGATGCAGAGAAAGCCGCGTTTGAGGTGATCAACAAATCTGGCTCTTACGAAGATTGGGTTACGAGGGCATATATACTTCTTGGAGATATCTATTTTGCGCAGAAGGATTACTTCAACGCGAAGGCTACATTCCAGAGCGTGGTAGACAATGCAAAAGTTGAAACTTTAAGAAATGAAGCCCGGGCCAGACTGGATAAAGTAATTGCTGAAGAAAGTAAAAACAGTAAGGTAGAAGGAGAGTAACATAACAAATAACAATCGCAAGCATTAATATGATAAAGAGATTAATAGTTCTTGTTCCTTGTTTCTTGTTCCTTGTGTCTTTGCTTCACGCACAAGACCCAAAGAAGAAGACCATAGATATTACATCCACCTTTAAGCCTGTTTTGCGCGAAGCTGCAAAGATCAATTTCAACGCGGCGCCGCCGGTGGCAGATACAACAAGGCCGAGGCTTACCTATAATATTCCGGTGCAGAACCTGTTGTTTGCTTATCAGCCTGCAGACCTTAAGCCGGTTGCATTGCAGGTTGATTCGCTTACGGCCTGGGAGTATCGCAACTATATCAAAGCGGGCATTGGCAATGTGCATCAGCCATTCATCCAGGCAGGGTTCAGCTTTGGCAATAACACCAATTCTTATTTCAACGTTTTTGCAAACCACTATACGTCAAAAGGCGATCTGCCTTTTCAGAAGAACAATCTTACCAGCGTTGGCGTAACCGGCACTGTGCGTACCATAGCGAACCACGAATGGAATGGGAAGCTTGGATTCAAAAGTGAGGACTATTATTTTTACGGCTTTCGTCCTAGCACACTCAATTTCAGCAAGCAGGACCTGCTGCAGCGGTTTAATACTTTTGAAGGCAAATTGCATTTCCGCAATTATGTGCCTACTGAATTTGGCCTGCTGTACAATCCAAACCTTTCGGTTTCTGTTTTCTCCAACAACATGGACCCAAAAGGGCAGGAGACCAATTCTGTATTGAATCTCCCGCTCGA
>JBAVMD010000331.1:0-20204 GCA_049689695.1 Chitinophagaceae bacterium
AGAATAACGTTGGCAGGATATTCTTTACTGATAAGCCTGTTCCAATTTTCAAGGTAAAAGAAACAGACTTCCTGCAATCATACACGCTTACCAATAAAACTGATCTCTTCTTCATTGCATTCTTAGATAATTCCCTCACCAATTACAAGCACCGTTTATTGCCGTGGGTATCTGCAGATTCGCTCGCAAAAATTGGCAATTACCAGTTTACTTTAATTATAGATGGTAAGCAGATCTACCAAAGCAACTTGTTACCAGGCGCGCCTTACCCTAAAATACAAGACACCGCCACATCGCTAAACCGGCCCTTGATAGATAATAAAAACGGCAGCGGATCTTGGAGCGAATCGTTCTGGAACAGGTTTCTTTACAATGGTGGCGATAGTACGCTGACAGATGGCAGGCATAGGCTTAGAATGGAAATTCGTCCTTATGTAAAAGCCGATAGTGTAAGAATAGGTGAACTAATGGCCGCAGGCGAATTATTGCTGCAGGTTATAAGAAACCCGAAAATAGATGCCTCAAAAATTGTGTTGAGCAAAATCCGTCCGTATGATGGTTTTGCCGTTTCTAACGAACCATTTGACAAGACCAGGATAAAGGAATTGAAGGGAGCTATCGACGAAGGGATATTCAAAAAAATAAGCAGCGTGATCGTGATCAGTAATGGCAAATTGCTGGTAGAAGAATACTTTAATGGCGAAACCCGGAACACATTGCACGACACACGTTCAGTAGGAAAATCCTTCTCCTCTACTTTTACAGGTATCGCTATACAGGATGGTTATCTTACCAATGAAGAGCAAACGCTCAGTAATTTCTATGCTTTGAAATCTTTTGACAATTACAGCTTGCAAAAAGACAATACAAGCATCAGGGAATTGCTAACGATGAGCTCAGGTTTTGATGGCAACGACGAAGACGGCAGCTCACCGGGAAACGAAGACAATATGTACCCAACTTCAGACTGGGTAAAATTTGCTTTGGACCTGCCCTTTAAACAAAATGCCATGGGTGAATGGCACTACTTTACAGCAGGCGTAGTTCTTTTGGGCGATATCTTAAACAAACAAGTGAAAGGCGGACTTGAAAAGTATGCTGATCAAAAATTATTCAAGCCGTTGAATATTGTTAACTACAAATGGCAGTACACCCCTCAGCAGGTACCAAATACTGCTGGCGGAATACAGATGAATGCTTTGGACTTTGCAAAATATGGCCAGTTATACAAAGCTGGCGGCGTATGGAAAAACAAACAGGTAATACCGAAAGCGTGGGTAGAGAAATCTTTTACCAAACAAAAACCGGTAACAGGAAGGAACAATGAATATTACGGCTATTTATTCTGGAATAAAAGCTTCACCGTAAACAACAGATCGTACGAAGCATTTTATTGCGCCGGGAACGGCGGTAATTACATTTTAATATTCAAAGAATTGCCGCTGGTGGTGGTTATAACTGCTACCGCGTATGGACAGCCTTATGCGCATACGCAGGTTGCAAAAATGGTATCCCGCTTTATATTGCCGGCAGTGATCACGAACACAGATCCCGTAAACCTGGAAAAACCTGTGCAAAAAGAGTATAACGCCATCTATTCCGGCGTACCCTGGTATGATGATCGCGGGAAGCCTGTGAGTGCACATGGAGCCAACATCGTAAAAGAAAACGGCCGCTATTATCTATTCGGCGAGGCGCATTCTGATACCAGCAATGCGTTCACGGGTTTCAATTGCTATTCATCGGCCGACCTGTACAACTGGAAATTTGAAAGCATTGCATTGCCCTTGCAGCCTTCCGGTAAGCTTGGTCCCAACCGCGTGGGCGAACGCCCGAAGGTGATGAAGTGCCCTGCAACCGGCGAATACATCATATACATGCATGTGGACACGCTGGGATATGTTGACCAATACATTGGCTATGCAACGTCAAAAAAAATTACCGGTCCTTATGCATTTCAAGGACCGATCTTATTCAACGGCAAGCCAATCAAAAAATGGGACATGGGAACCTTCCAGGATAAAGACGGACAAGGTTACGTGCTGAATCACGGTGGCGACATCTACAAATTGAATGATGATTACAAAAGCATCAACGAACACACGAACAAGGCCATGGCTTCCGGCTTTGAATCGCCAGCTATACTGCAAAAAGACAGCATGTATTATTTCCTCGGCTCCGACCTTACCGGTTGGGAGCGCAACGACAACTATTACTTTACATCCACATCGCTGAAAGGTCCGTGGACGCGCAGGGGATTCTTTGCACCCCAGGGCACACTCACCTGGAACTCGCAAACAACTTTTGTACTGCGTATTGAAGGATCCAAAGAGACTACATACATGTACATGGGCGACAGATGGTCGTTTCCCAAACAGGCTTCCGCCGCAACTTATGTATGGCAACCGTTAACGTTGCGCGGCGACTCGATCTCTATACCCGAATACCGCGAAGCCTGGCAGATCAACACAGCAACGGGTGTGGTTACAACTGCAGTAACAGGTAAAAAAATAATAGAGAATACCAACCAGCAGATGATCACTTATACCGATGGTTGGCAGCACCGGGTATATGACTCTCTTTCCCTAAGCAGTTCGAATGTACCGACTGCAGCGTTCAGCGTGAAATTCGTTGGCAGGCAGATCGGTTTTTACGGTTATGCGCGTGAGGAAGGCGGCTATGCGCAGGTGGAGCTCA
Source organism: Chitinophagaceae bacterium (assembly GCA_049689695.1). Lineage (GTDB taxonomy): Bacteria > Bacteroidota > Bacteroidia > Chitinophagales > Chitinophagaceae > DASPKM01. The sequence continues at coordinate 2,698 of JBAVMD010000331.1, forward strand.
GCAACAGCAGTGGCAAAATAATATTATCTTCTGTGGTGGATATGTATTGTAAATACCAGGTGGCCACGCTTAAATATTTAAGCCCATTGCTTCCAAAAGATAGTTATACATTAAGGGTTACTGTGCTGGGTGAAAACTGGTATTGGGTAGATAAAAAAAAGAACCGCACCGGCAGCAGCGGGTATATGGTATCGTTGGATAAAATTGTTATTAATGAGTGATAGCATTTCATGCACAGCGTTTCACGCAAAGCCGCAAAGATTCGCAAAGCCGCAAAGGGTCGCTCTTTTGCAAGAACTCTTTGCGCCCCTGCGTCCCCCTTTGCGTCTTTGCGTGAAACTCCTCTTCCCGCTCCTGCCATTCGTTAGCATCGCCCAATCCCCCAAGCCACCCATAATGGGCTGGAGCAGCTGGAACCACTTCCACATCAACATCAGCGAGCAGATGCTCAAAGAACAAGCCGATGCCATGATCTCCTCCGGCATGTACGCGGCAGGCTACCGCTTCATCAACATAGACGATGGCTACCTCGGCGGCCGCGACGCCAACGGAAAACTATTCGCGCACCCCATAAAGTTCCCCTCGGGCATGGATTCACTAACCGCCTACATTCACAGCAAAGGCCTCAAAGCCGGTATCTACACCGATGCCGGCAAAAACACCTGCGGCTCCATGTACGATAAAGATTCCCTGGGCATAGGCGTTGGCATTTACGGCCATGTTCAGCAAGACGTAGACCTTTTTTTCAAAGAATGGAAATTCGATTTTCTGAAAGTAGACTGGTGCGGAGGCAAGGAAATGAAGCTGGACGAACAAACCGAATATTCAACCATCATCAATGCAGTAAAAGCCATCGACAGCAATCTTGTTTTCAACATCTGCCGCTGGGAGTTCCCGGGCGTGTGGGCCATTAAGAAGGCAGACTCCTGGCGCATTTCCGGCGACATCCGCGAGAACTTCGCCAGCATCCTCAAGATCATTGACCTCAACCGCGAGCTGTATCAATACGCCTCTCCCGGCCACTATAACGATATGGACATGCTGCAGGTAGGCCGCGGCATGACGTACGAAGAAGACAAAACGCATTTCTCCATGTGGTGCATGCTAAACTCGCCCCTGCTGGCAGGCAATGACCTGCGGAAGATGAGCAAGGAAACAATTGAAATACTCACCAACAAAGAAGTAATTGCGCTGAACCAGGATAGGTTGTTTGCACAAGCAAGAAGAATATTGGTAGATGGAAACGTAGAAGTATGGCTTAAACCCTTAGCTGACGGTGGTAAGGCGGTCGCGGTGGTGAATAGAGGCACTCAAGGGGTAATATTTGAACTAAAAACTGAAACGCTGGGGGTTCGGGAGAATAGCAAAGTCCGTGATCTATGGGAGCATAGGGACTTGGGGAGGATAGGGGTGGAGAGGATGTTGAAGTTGAGGGGGCATGGGGTTGTGGTGATGAGGGTGTTGTAATTATTCTAAGATCCAGAGGCAGAATAGAAAGCTCTAAATTTTGGATACAGATTCGATTACTGTCCGGACTCCTAGTCTAATTTGCTAACCTCTATAAAAAGGATTTACAGGGTTTTTGTTTAGCGGTTCAATTTATGTTTTCGCTTAAAAATAAAAATCCAAAGATTGTTATTCAAGTAAATGATAGCCCTTATATAGAAAAGCTAATAGAAGTTTTAAGCTATAGAGAAGATGAAACTCCAGTGTTATTAATTAAGTCAAAATACGATAATTCAATTGGAGCTGTTGAGTTATTGATTGAAATTCAATACTTCATTCAAAAACTTACAAGTTTGTATTTAATAACAATGAAATTGATATCACCAAACCCAAGGATATACCCTCAAGAGGGCTAGAACTTTATCATTGGAAATTTCAACATTAGCATCCGTAACTATAGTAAGAGATATGGCAAGAGTTTATTTTTAAATTGGCGGAGCTAACTCTTTTTGCAATTCTGTATTAAGGTACTCCTTGAGTAAATAAGTAAGAAAATTATCAGTGGGCACTTCCCGACTCGAAGTTAAGAGCTGACCATAAAGAATGATCTTCTTATCATTAGCTGATAGATGAAAATTCGACATTTCCAAGCGCCTAATTTTTATATTAGCAGCTTCAATAATCTCATTACTAGAAAGTTCCCTAACTTGTTTGCCATTCTTTTTTTTACAAACTAAAAGAATATCTATTTGAATAGGGTCTTTTGCTTGCTGCTTTGGAGTCGCTACCGACATTTCAGCTTTGACCGGATGATAGTTTTCGACATAAAATCCAGATTCAAATATTGATGCCGCGATTGAACTCCATCCAGCAGTCTTAGAATGATGATAGCTGAATATCATGATCCCATCTTGTTTCATAACTCTATTACATTCAAGAAATACAGCTCGCAATTTGCTTGAAAACTTTGAAGCATCTGCATCTTGTACTTCGCCCGCATTTCGAGTTGTGCCTTTACAACCATCGATAAAACCGTGTGGGTATATTTTCAACCAACTATAAAAAAAATCAGAAAGCTCAGAATAGTGAACGTTATCAAAGAACGGCGGATCAGTAATAACAAAATCAACTGATTGGTCTTTTAAAACCAAATTTGTGGAATCGCCGCAACTAAGGTATATGCCGCCGTCTAATTCAATTTTGGAGTTCCCTAAATCCTTAATTGGCTTCTCGTTTAAAGTGGGTGCATGGTGATTTCCTGAGATTTTTACCTCCTTAGGATTATGCCAATATTTAATCATTCTGCTAATCTTTGCTTTAAATATGCCGGAAAATGATCCTGAACTTTTATTTGTTCCCCATAAATTGGCTTCAATTGGAGTTCGTTCAGGTTTAAGAATATGATGAGAAAACATATGTCTAACCGCCCCTGTTCCTTCGCCTTTATAGGAGACAAACATATTGTTGAACTCCAAGGTAGCCGAAAAAAGTAAAGCTAAAATATCTCTCGTTTTCTCATCTTCTATCTTAAATATTTGTTGATATAATTTACTCAATAGCAGCAACTGACGGTCATTAAAAAAATGACTCCAATTATTAAACCCATAATTTATTGCTTGCTGAGTATTATGACCGGACTGAAGATTCAAATTTGGCAGACTAATAGATTCAGTTGCTAATAGTTCTTTAAGCTCCCTTGAACAATTTGAGTATTTATGCAAATCCATTTGATCGACCTTAAGATATTCCTTTCGTTTATTTTCAGTAAGAATAAGTTTCGCATATAATCGATAATTAGGTCGTTTATTTTTTATACTTTTCAAAATGCTATTTTCTTCCTTACATGAATGGCAAATAAAAGTGGTTTTCTTTGCTATTCCATCTCTAGGATTAAAGTTGAGGGAACACTCTGGACAAGTAACACAATCGTTAGTAAAAAGATCTTGGAAAATTGAATTGCAAGATGGGCAAACTACCTGTATTTCAGGCTTTCTTTGGGGATATGCGTTTTGTGCTATTATATAACTAGAAAAAAGGTCCACCGCAGATGAGCAGCTCATACATTGGGATTGCATTACCCAGAAGTAATAAAGAACGTCCGCAGCTTCTCCCCTTGAATCTCTAGTCTTGTAATAATCTAAAATTTCCTGGCCAACACCAAGCTTTATTTTATTAAACTCTAATTCTAAATTCTTGTAGTTGATTGGAGTCAGCGCTACTCTAACCGTTTCAGCAGCAACAGGATTAATATCACATCCTAAAGCGGTAAATCCCAACTTGACGGCTTCGCCTATGGTGGTTCCACTACCCATAAAAGGGTCTAAAATACTTTTATCAAAAAAATTATGAGATGCATAGAATTCCTTCATAAAATCAACGTCTTCACGCAAAGCACATCCGAGCGCTATAGCTCGAAACACTGATCCTAAACGCTTTGCCCACCATTTATGAAGATGATAGAGCGGCCTGTTTATTTCTTTTCTCCAGCTTTCCTTTTCTGCAATAACAGAAATATGCTCAAATGGGAATACATCTGATTCAATTATTGACTTATTCATTGTCTTCAGGCAAATTTTCTAATTCTGCAATTATTTGATCTAAGCTTCTCATCTTTATTTCTTCCCCTGGCATGCCTTTTAAACGCCAAGCTTTAAATTCATGTTCTTTACCTGCATTTGGATTGTCTATTGATGTAATACTTATCTCATTCGTTTGAAGATTAAAACTATAGCTACCTATTAAAGTGTCAGCCTCCTTCCTTATAAGTTTTCCAACACATACAAAATCCTGTCCGAGTTTTTCATCTTGGGGTAGTATTAAAGTATAGTTATGCGCAAGGCCATCAGCTAAGCTATACGGGGTAGGGATAACATACATTTTTCTATCTCTAATCATTATGTCCCCATAAGCCCCAAATCCTTTTATATTTTTATTCTTATGAATATATTCTGAATCTGCATTTAAAAAACTGCCATGGCAAATAATTAAATCAATGACAGGATACTTCTTACCATCAGGTCTTTTAGGATAGCGGCCAAAAACATAAAATATTGAGCGACTATTATGATACCCTTTTGGAGCCTGACTATTTCCATCATAATTTTTATCTCGTCCCGGATATGCCAATCCCTTAACTTCAAATCCTATTGGACTTTTAACCATACGAAAGTCTGGAAAGGAATTTCTGCCAGGAGCATCAAAATCGAATCCCGTGGACTGTATTCGATCTCTCACCCAATTTTGAAAATGAAATTCTTTATCGCTCGAGCTTTCTCGTTCTATTAGGATCATTCCCTTAATAGCCTCTATACATTTTATAAATAAGACGTCGACCATTAGCAGTAGTATTAATATTATCTTATTAGGGCAAAAGTATTTAACAAATCAGTACGTTTGCTGCTTATTTCATTAATGGGGAAAGTTTAATCGATTAGATAGCTTATTCGAAAAATAAACATTGCCCTTGGCATGGCCAATTCAAGAAATTCTAAAAAAAACCATCGAAACGTTCTTAGGAAAACCAAGGACCGCCTTAGCGAGTATGATCATCTTTAATACATTAATGAATACCTATAATATTCATCAAACAGTTACACTGTTGAGACTTATTTTTATAATTGTTTTACCAAAATTATTTTTAATATAATCCTACGGAAGATTATTTAAACTTTGTAAACTCATAGTTTAAGAGTTCCAAAGGATGAATCCCCAATCCCTTCGCCAATTCTATAATTGTCGACAACGTAATATTAAACTTCCCCTGCTCAATCTTCGAAATATGACTCTCATCAATACTACAGTTATAAGACACCTTCAATAATGAAAGCCCTTTTTTTTCCCTAACCGCCTGGAGGTGCTGGCCAAACTTCTTTTGCGCTTCTAATAATTCATCTTTAGTCATTAGCCTTTATTCAATCCGGTCAAGTTGAGTGAATTTTGAAAATATTTCACGGTAATATGTTACCGTGAATAAAAATATTCCCTTATCTTAGCCAAGCAATGCTTTTGCGATTCTTCTCTTAGAAGGATTGATGAATTGATACCAATATTTCAATCTTAAAACCTTTTCTATGCCTAACAAAAAATCACTTACCCCTAAAAAGAACACGACCAAAAGTAACAGTGAAGAACAATTCTCTTCGGTCATTGATGCCTTCTTTGCCAACTTCAACCTCCAGGAATGCCAGACCGAAATCTGGAAGTTGCTCATAGGCTATGCTGAATCCAATCACAATGATTCCCGTACAGAAATTACTCTCAGTAACACCCTCTACTTCTGCAGGAACCTTGACCTATTGCTGAATGGCCTTCACATCGCCCGACAAACAAGTCTTAAACCGGCTGGCTAACTCGTGATCCATCACTCCAAAACCTTTTTAAAAATGCCAATAACTTTTAGCTGAGCTACCGTATCCTCCTTTAAAACAATATCCGGATAATCTGCAGAATCAGATTTAGGCTTTAAGATGATTTCTGTGTGCTTCCAGCCCTCAGCACCAATTTTCTTTTTACTGTGATATTCTTTAATAGTTATTCCGGCTCCAAAGTCAGGGTCTTGTATATCGTAGTGCTCAACTAATACAATTTTACCCTCCCTGGACCCGCCCTCATCTGGCTCAAACAAGCACCATGAGCCATTCGGTATTTGCTGGTTCATAGATTCTCCTATAACCTGGCAAATGAAACTTCCTTGTTTCGCCACGTTTCCATCCGGCAGTTGCACCCATTGAGTAGATGAACTATTTTGCAGTTCACTGAATGTGCCGGCAGCGGCCCTGATATCATATAAGGGAATTGTATTTGCTGGTCTCTCTACCTCCGATGACACTATTGTAAATGGCAGCCGTTTTGACGCCACAGGAATATACTTCTTAAAATAAGCCCGTAACTTATCATCACACACGTAAACAAAAGTACCCCTGATACCCCTGAACATTAAAGTCTTGTAGATATTGATAATGTACTCATGCAGCTTCGCTTCATCTTTAATGCCTGCCTTGCCTTTACGGTCATGGTAGTTTTTTGGGATCATCACGATCCGCTTAGCTTTGGGATCATAAGAGATCTCTTTTCCGAATATCACCCCGGCATAATTCAGATCATACCCTTGAGTTGTATGGATGCAACCCACTTCATTAGCGGCATTATCAGAATTGATCCATTGATTGTACTCGCTGTTCCATTTTAATCCGAGGTCTTCGATAATAATGTCCGGCACATCAGCCTTTTTTGATTTCCATTCCCAGGAATAACCCGCAACTAACCTGCACAACCCAAATTCTTTTTCTTTACTATCAAGTTCGGCTTTCAGATCTCTAAGAGAATCAAATAATCGAAAATCATATTTATCATCTTTATAAACCGGCTCTTTGCTGGTCAGAGAAGTATCCAATAACTTTTGAATATATGTGATGTAATCTGTTCCGCCTTTTACCCTGAATTGTGAATGAAGCTGCAATGAAACAGACGATTTTAACAGGCTATCAAATTGGTCTTTTACGATATCCGATGGCTTAACTGATTGCCGGTGATCATAAAACAGTATCTGCCGATCACCCTTTTGCAAAACCCAGTCTAACTCGGTACCCTCATTCCCCAAATTCAATAACCTGTTCTTGTTATCAAAATCCCTGTAATTGGTAATATTAGAACGTCTTCTCAACCTGTGTGCTTCGTCAACAATTAAAATATCGTACTTATCATAGAATACTTCCGAAGGGCCGATAACCATGTCAGCGCTCAAACCTTTGATGTTCCTGAAAACATTTTTGAGCGTGTTTCTCAAAGAAACCATAGGCACAACAAGCGCAACCTTTGGATTGGGGTATTTTCTTTTCAGTGAGTTGATCAGGTTCAACTCATAATGGTTCTCCAGGTTTTCCCTGTCGAATAAATTCGCATTATTTGTTCTTAACAGCTTTATTAAAAATACTGCAAGAATAGTTTTTCCAGTGCCCGCGCTGCCTTCTACAAATATTGGTCTGGCTGGCTCCGCAACTAAATTTGAAATAATAGATAACAAAGAATTGTACTGGTCAGAACTTAACGACTTGTAAGGTGAATATCTGAACAGGTCTGACTTATCTATGTCTTTTAAATGCTGAAGCGCTACATATTTTTCTTGTAACCTCAACCAGATATCACTGAAAAGCTTAAAATACTCATCCTTCTGGTAATAGTTATGATGCGCAAGACCCATGTTTCCATTCTGCAGCCTGAACTTGCCATCAGCAGAAAGATATTTGATCAGGTTAGATTCAATATCTAATGTGGCAGATTTGTTGAACTTGTCGCTGGTTATAAGGTATAAGTCGGTCAGTTTGCTTCTCTCTGGGTTTGACAGGTGGTTTTCCATTCTCATGGCGGCATTGGTAGACTCCCCTACATAAGCTTCTCCCTGCTTCTCATCCAGAATTAAATAAACCAACGGCCAGAGGTTTTTAACCCATAAGTTCTGTTCAATATTTCTTATCTCCTCTTTTGAAAACCGGTGCTTTACTATTTCCGGCGATTCAAAAACGTTCGCATCGCTCATAATTCGTTATATTTTTTTGCCGTCCCCTTCGCCTTTTCCACCGGGTATTTTTGGTTGTTCAATTCAATTTTATCAAGCACTATCTGCTTTACATCCAGGCCATATTTATGCGCCAGCAAGTAAGCAAATGAGAAGATATCAGCCAATTCATTTTTCACCTTATCCTCATTCACCTGGTCCGGCTGCTTCCACAGGAACAGCTCCAGCAACTCATTTGCTTCAATACTCAAAGCAATTGCCAGGTCTTTGGCATTATGAAATTGCTCCCAATCCCTTTCATTCCGGAATTTCAAGAGCGCCTCAATAACAGTTTGTGAATCGGTCATAGCCCACCGTTTAGATAAAATGATCATTAAATATAATTATTTAGCAGCTATGGGTAAAACTGCTTATAGTACATTTAGATTATACAAAAGATCAGCTCATTAATCCGAAACCGTTAAAAAAAATACCGTGAAAACCCCCTTTTTAATCTACGAGCATTTACTGATTTTTCACGCTGAGCCTCCAATTACCACTGGTAACACTAATTTAACCCCAAAACATAACAAACATGGACTTTAAAGACCAGGTAAAGCAACTCTCAGACAGGGTTGCCAAAATGAAAGATAAGATCCTCACAGAAGAAGCTACTAAGAACGCATTTATCATGCCTTTCATCAATTGCCTCGGATACGATGTATTCAATCCCCTGGAAGTTGTGCCGGAGTTCATAGCCGATATTGGGATCAAAAAAGGAGAAAAGGTTGACTACGCCATTATGAAGGATGGCAGTCCGATTATACTGGTGGAATGCAAACATTGGTCTGCAGACCTTGACCCTCATAATAGTCAATTGTTCAGGTACTTTCATACTACGTCAGCAAAGTTCGGTATCCTCACAAATGGCATATTCTTCCGGTTTTATACTGACCTTCTTGTACCAAATAAAATGGATGAAAAGCCATTCTTTGAATTCCGCATCGATGATATGAAAGAGGTACAGATTGAAAAGCTCAAGGAATTTCACAAGAGCTACTTCAACCTTGATAGTATTATTAATACGGCGAGTGAACTTAAGTTCATGTCGGAATTGAGAAACATGATCATTAAAGAGATCAGCGAGCCCACAGATGATTTTACACGGTATTTTGCAAAAGCGGTTTATCCCTCTATTGTAACACCCAAAGTTCTTGAACAATTCAGGGGACTGCTTAAAAGGTCATTTCATCAGTACATAAATGATGCAATAAATGAGCGTTTAAAATCAGCTTTAGCTACAGACGAACAAAAAGCCGAGATCCTTGAAAAGGAGGAATTGACCACCGCCACTCCCGAAGAAAATAAAGTACAAACTACAGCAGAAGAAATGGAGGGATTTTATATAGTAAGGGCTATTATGTGTGCCAAGCTAAAAGTAACCCGTGTGGCACACCGGGACCAGCAATCATATTTCGGCATCCTGCTGGATGACAATAACAGGAAGCCGCTTTGCCGGTTACATTATAATAGCAAGAAAAAGTTCGTATCATTTTTTGATACCGGTAAAGAGGAAAGAGTTGAGATCGATAATAATAACCAGCTTTATGAATATGCATCAAGGCTGATAGGGACTATCGAAATGTATGAGAAAGGATCGGCGGCCCAACTTCAATGATAACCCAATCCGTATTTAAGGACATCTGAATATCAGACGAAATCAACACAGATCGATTAAAAGACTATTTAAACTTATCAGCGCGTCTTACCTGGGCATAAGCTCTTACGACGTAGACGATACTCCATCTTACTGGTATCGCAAAAAACTATTAGATGACATGGGCCAATTAAAGACGATCGATAATGATAACTCGATGCATACAGGCTTAATATCTTCAAAACTATATATGACTTTATCGTTGAAATGAAAGGTTATATAAATATGAACGATGAGGTGCCGAAAAAATATACAAACCCATTAGCTCAGGCCTCTGATTTTAATTCTTCCGACACCGATATAGCGAAGTCAATATTCGGCAATAGATTTCTATACTAGTTATTAATTTATTTTGAGTTTATTCCTCCACCCCAAAATCCAGCAACTTCTTCGGATGCACCCCCAACCCATCCGCAATTTCAAATAATGAACTCAACGTTATATTAACTTTATTCCCCTCGATCCTGCTGATCTGGCTATGACCAATATCACACCTGGATGCAAGATCACGTTGACTAAGTCCTTTGCTTTCCCTCACTTTAGCCAAATGCTCTCCAAATAGTTTCAATAGTTTTTTACTCCTGCTATTCATTTAATCGTTTATTAGGCACGTACAATTTCAAAGAAAAAAATTAAAAGACTGTTGCATACTTATGCAACAGTTCCTTATCTTTGAAATACAAAAACCTCGTCTATGTCTAAACAAAAAACAGTTATTAAAAAGAAGACCGCGCCCAAGGGCAAAGAAACAGAAAACGCCTACGAGGTTATAGATGCCTTCTTTGCCAACTTTTCCCTTCCGGAATGCCAGACCGAAATCTGGAAACTTCTCATCGGCTATGCTGAATCCAATCACAATGATTCCCGTACAGAAATCGCTCTCAGCAACACCCTCTACTTCTGCAGGAACCTTGATCTCTTGCTACACGGCCTGCACATCACGCGCAAAACCAATCTTAAGCAAGGCGGCTAAGCACGTCACCAAACCTTGGCTACCTACCTATAAACGATTAAACATATACTCTATCTTCACATTTCATTCTTTCATCTGCGCAGGCACCATAACATCCAACTGGGTCAGGAGCTTTTCATGAGGGGCATTTTGCGCCTGTACGTAAAGAGCAGCAAAAGAAAAAAGCAGTAGCCCAAACCATTCTTTTTCATAACCGTGTTTTGATTGGTTTTCATTGTAAATATTCTGCCTTAAGTCGTGGAAACATTGATTATAGTATTAACCCGCAATAAGCAATGCATCGATAGCGCTTTTTAACTTATCGTCAGATAATCCCTTTTCCTTTAGTAAAAGTATATAGTTAGTAAGAACTTTTTTCGTGTTAGGATGTGTGGCGCCTAAACTCGCAACAAAAATAACGATCGCCTGTTTTAGCAATGGTTCTGCCTCCTGCCGGCGGTTGGTAATTTTAAGAAGCTCGGCAAGATTGTTTAAATCAATGGCAACACTGGTATGATTGGAACCGAACCTGTGCTCATCAATCTCCAGCGCCCGCCTCATTAAAGATTCTGCCTCTTGTAAACGGCCGGTATCTTTCAAAAGCTGCGCATAATTGTTTAAAACATTGGCAACCTCAGAATGATCTTTTCCAAAACGTTGTTCATTAATTTCAAGAGATTTTATAAATAAGGGTTCGGCTTCTTCCGCACGGCCGGTCTCCAGTAAATGTTGCGCAAGATTGTTCAAGCGCTTGGCAACGTTAGCGTGGTCAGGCCCAAAGCTTTGTTTATCAATTTCCAGCGCTCTTCTCATTAACGTCTCGGCGTCCTGCAAACGATTGGCGGCCCGGTAGAGCTGTGCGAGATTATTTAAAACTCCGGCAACATCAGGATGATCGGGACCATAACGTTGCTCTAAAATTTTCAATGCTCTAAACATTAAAGGTCCCGCCTGTTGCAAGCGGTCCGTGCCCAGGTAAAGCTGTGCAAGGTTGTTTAAACGTATTGCAAGATCGGGATCATTGGATTCAAGTCTGCGTTCATCAATTTCCAATGCCCGCACCATCAAAGGTTCGGCCTCCGTTAAACGGTTGATAGTCAAAAGAAGGGAGGCAAGGTTATTTAAACGCCTGGCAACTTTAGGATGGCTGGCACCAAAATGTTCTTCATCAATTTTCAACGCTCTTCTTATAAGCGGTTCTGCTTCGCCAAAGCGATTTGTAATTTGAAGAATACCCGCAAGATTGCTTAAATCCCGTGCAACCAATAAAGGGTCAGATCCTGGTACTCGTTCGTCAATTTCCAATGCTCTTCTCATCAAAGTTTCCGCCTCCGCAAAACGGTTGGTAGATTTCAGGAGTTGCGCAAGATTGTTCAATCCTCTTGCAACATAAGCATTATCCCGTCCAAGACTTTGTTCATCTAAATGCAATGCTTTTTTCAGTAAAGGTTCCGCTGCAACATACCGGGCTTTTTGCAGGTACAACAACCCAACCTTGGTCAGAAAATCGCTTGTCGGAACATTTATTTTCTTCAACAATGCGTGCCCGGCTAATGACAGCATATGCGGTATAAACGGTTCCATCCGGGGCCAGTCAGAAACATTTGTAGCATCACCCTCCGATGCTTTATCTATCCATTCTAATGCGTCCACTAATGTCTGTGATCGCGAAGCCTCATCCAACTTTCCCATGGTAACTTCCTGCACCAACTTATGCACGGTGAACGCCTTCTTATCTTCAGTGCTTGCAGTAAGTGAATATTGCTTAAGCTCTGCCCAGGCAGCTTGTGCATCTATATTTTCAGCATCCGTCCATTCAACTTCCAGCAGGGTTTTGGGAATGCGTTCAGGCGCCAGCCACGCCAGCCTGTTAAGCAATGTAATGGCATTGCCGGATAACTGGCTGAAAGAAGTCTGCCAGGTTATAGCAACACTCGCAGGATACTGCATAAGCTGCTCATCAAACCAGGAAAGCACATCGGCCCGGCCTTTCTCCCATTTTTTCCGGTACGCTTCAAAACTTAGTTCGTGGGTAACAATGTAAGCTCTCGCCTGTTCAAGCGCCAATGCAAGAAATCCAACATCGTTTGCAATGGCACGTGCCAGTTCATTGTCGTTTGCTGTTTGCTCTCTTTCCCCCACGGTAGTTTCCAGCAGAAAGGCTGCGGCATCACTTTCACTTAATACATCCAACTGCTTCTTCTTAACCTGCATGCCCCACCTGTCAACCCGTGTAGTGATCAGCACATGCCCCTGTTGTAACCGGGCAAAGAACTCTTCTACGTTTTTTGCTGCTTCCCTGGTGTCAACGTTATCTATCACCAGCAACCAGCCGGAAAACCGGTTCATCCAGTTCACCACCGCCTGATACTTTACATCTTCCTTGTTGGCATCCTCTCCGGGAAAATCCAGTTGCAAAACAGAAGAGAGGTTGGCCACATTGCTTTTCAGCAAATCAGGCGATGAAGCAGTAATAAACAGGAGAGCCGTATAACTGTTCTCGTTCTTCCAGGCATATTCCACTGCCAGCCTTGTTTTGCCCATGCCGCCCAGGCCATGAACGGCGATGGCCATTGCATCATTTGCTGCCGCTGAAAACCATTCGCGCAGCTCATTCATTTCCCTTTGACGCCCTTTAAAGGCAGTACCAATACTCTTGTAAGGCAGGTTAACGGGTTTATTTTTGGGAAGCGCATTGAGCAGATCACCCAGCTTTGATTGAAACAGCTTTTTTACCAGTTCATCTTCTGTAGCAAATTTTATTTCATCATAATACCCCAATCCTTTTAAACTATTAAGATGCGCCTGCTGAAAACCCGTTTGCTCATCATCTTTTTTGTAACGCTCACCCCTCGCTGCTTTGTCAGAAGGCGTAACAACAAAAAGCCGCTTTCCATGATACATAGCCAGGTAAGCTTCCCATTGTGTATAGCTTAAGACTGCTACCCCGCTTAAAACCGGCTTCAAATGAGGGAACCGGTCGCCAAAATCAGGATAGGTTGTATTGATGTATTGGATTGACAATGCATTTGCCATGCTGCCCGTCATATCCCCTGCAAAATGGATCACCGCTTCACAATGCCTGATGTAATCATTCAGCTTCTCCAGCGTGGCGCCGCCATAAGCAACAAAATCTTCCTGGATTTTTGTATCAAGATTAGGCCTTGAAAGATCCCGGCGGATAGCATCCCTGAAATGCCCGAATTCATCGCTTACGCAGGATATAAATATGTGGGCATTGTTATTCATTTAGGAATCGCTCTTAGTTAAGGTTTATGTATATTGTTAACTAATATAAATAAACAATTTTGCTTCTATCCCTTTTCCTTTGCATCCTCTTAGAACAACTATGTACACGTAAATAATTCTATTTTGATGATAAGGGTTAACTTTTTCAACTGCACCTTGTAAACAATCTAATAGTTTACATATATTTCAATCTTTTGCATAAATCAATACCAAAACATCACATGAGATTTCTAAAGCTGTTTATTACCGGCCTTTTATTGGCCCAGGTTACTTTTGCCCAGGATTCACCCGTTGAAACTTTATTTGATCAAATCAGCGCAGTTGGTAAAGAATATCAATTATTGAAGAATGAAAAAGATCCTAAAAAAATTGCCGTGATCTCAGAGCGGGTCACTGCAATCAGCAATAAGATCCGCCAAACAGAAATAACCGGTGTTGATAGCATCCTTTTTAATATCCACGAGTTCTCCGCATACCTGGCTTATTATTCGGATTTCATTAATAATCCGATTCAACTGCCCGATAGCCTACGTCCCGCGCAGGTTTTTCGTTCACTCGATTCTACTGCATTATTTCTAAAGTCCTTTGACACGATAGGATATGATACGGAATTTATAGAAGAGCTTTATTTTCCCGATACAACCGGCTTTAGTGCAGAAAATATCGGGGAATTTGCGAGTTCTGAAAATAAAGGGCTAAGCGGAATTGCCAGTAGTAGCGAAGCGCAGGTGAACGCGTTGTCTAAAATGGCGGGGCTTGGTTGTTGCAGGATCCGCGTGAAAGTGCGGGTAAGAGTCGTAATTGATAAGCCTAAAAAAACCTACGACAAAGTAGTACATACCCTTCAGGATGCGGTAAACACAGTGGGGCGATTTATTCCGGCAGAAGTGAAAGAGTTAGGCGTAAAAGTATTCGCTGCTGCCCTGGAAGTGGAAGGAAAATACATACACTTCCTGAACGACCTGAATCAACGCGTATTTTCCGTAACGTTCGAAACGTTTGAATTCCTGCGCAGCTTACAGGAAAAAACAGATAAAGAACTAATCAAAGCGGCCTCGAACCTGATGAATACCGCCGGGTTAAAAATGCCTAAGGAAATTGAGGATGGATTGATTGCAATAGCTACAGCAAAATCCAATGTTCTCAGGGAGACCATGGCAGGTTTTAGCAAGGCAATGGAGCTGAATTACAATATAAACGCAATGACAGCCGATGCGTTGTTATTGTTCAGCAAGTATTTACTCCTGGCCGGTACAGATTTTCCACCCTTCTTCGAACGACCCAAACCAAATATCAGCGCTGCGGATGCGTATGTTACTTTAAACATCAGCGTTGTTCAAAAGGCTATTGACAGGTTATTTTCCAGGACGATAGACCTTGATACGGCAAGGCATAAGGGATTTAAAATGATCCTCGATGGGTCGGAGCATAAGCTGTCGTTCGATGAAAAATCAGGCTGTGTCTTAATTGAACTGGGAGACTTTAACGTGAAAGGAATGTATTTGCTGGGTGGAATGGCAGACCTTATGGCGCCCTCCGCGACAATTAATATTAAAAAGGCGAAGATTCAACTTATTCCTGACCTGGAGGAGAATGAAAATACAATACACCTGCGGCCAAGATTATATTACCTGGATGTTAAGGGCGTCATGCCTCTTTTTGACAGGCTTATTGCCTGGGCAATTGAAAAGAATTTTCTTGAAGACAAAGCCTTACCGATCGCACTTGACAGCGCATTGAACGACGAGTTTAAATTTCGCGGGGCAAATCCGGCATCGGTGGCCTTGAGCTTTGGTCAACTGAAAGACTATTCCATTAATAATAATCAATTAACGCTTGCACTGAATACATCTCTTCAAAACGAAGGACATATTAACAAAGCTCATTCGGTAGAGAATGGAGTGGGTGTAGAAATATCAGAGCATTTTATGGCTTCCATTCTTCGTGACGCAATTGCCAGCGAAGGAATCCGGTTCTCCTTGAAAAAGGACATGGAGGATGATGAAGTTTTTGATCCCTCTTACAATCATCTTCATCTTAAGAAGCTCCATGAGCTTAAAATGGAGAACGACCGGATTTTGGTGGATGTCAATACGCAGGTACATCTTCGCCGCTTCCTCGGACGGAAGCCCAAGCTGAATTTTGAAGTTACACACGCTGCCTTTTACCTTACTCCCGTATTAGGTAAGAATGATGAAGGCGAACCGGTCTTGAAACTAATGATGCTGCCGGCGGTTGACAAGATCGAATTGAAAAATCTTAATAAAAAATTTACAAGAAAAGCGCTTAAGGTCTTTAAGCAGGACAAAAAGGAACGCCTTTTTGCAGAAGTAAAATTGGAATCGTTACAGTCGATCGAATTTGAAAATCCTTTCAAAAAGGGAGAGAATTTATTAGATCCTTTTAAAGAACTGGTTGTTAAAATTCAGCAGGGTAGAATGATCATCGCTTTAAAGTAATTGGAAAATATCGGATGCATGATGACTGTACCGGGATTTAAAGATCCCGGTACTTCCTGCTGGTATAAAAACTGCAATGCGTTTACAACAGATACCGGTTTGAACGGCCACAAGTTTAATTAAACAACCCTCTTCGCCTTCACCCTCACCACCTCCTCCTTCTTCACCACCTTACGCTCTACCACCTTACCCGACTCCCCTTCCCTTTTCTTCAACATCTCAACATCCTTCTTATCCAAACTCCCAACCTCCACCACCTGCATCCCATCCGCCACCAGCACATCAAGCGACCGTTCACCAACCCCTAACCTTTGCCGCAAACACAAGAGCCATTGCGTTGTAGTTGCCGTTTTCGGAAATTCAAATACAAACTCAGGCTTGCCTTTATCGATATATATCCAATCACTAAGCTGACGGTCATATGCAACCTTATTATTTTTATTCCAGGTAATCAGCAACACTTCATAGTAATAGCAATCAGCCTTATGCTTTCCCGGCGACGGGTAGCTTTTCACCTGCACGTCCACCACAATTTTATTTTTTACGATACGCACATCGGCAACCTGGCGCCCCAGCTTGCTCATTGGGTAATCAACATTTATTTCCATTCTTTTCAACTGCATCAGCAACAGTAACCTGTTATTCAACGGTTCCTTTCTGAACCGCGCTTGCAGAACCTGGTAAAATGAGGAGGGTTTGAAAGTACCGCAACTGTCCGTGATAATTGTATTTATCTCAGATGCAAGCGTATTAAGATATTTTGTACGTGCGTAGTTGTGTTTCAGTACAGGTTCATTTTTTTTAACTCCTTTCTTAACAGGTTTCCTGGTATGAGCTTCATACCGCCGGCCATGTATATGCACAACATCGCCAACCTTTCCGCTGTATTCAATAATGGATGGTTTTATCTTGGCCATTTCAGCTTTTGTTAGTACATTAATAGTAGCATTCGTCCCTCAAACCGCTGATACAATTTACTGAAAACAATTCTTCTTTCTTCCAAATACTCCACGAGACATTCACGGGACCTTCACGAGACCTTGGCGAGACATTCACGGGAAGTGAATCTATCCCAAATCCGTAGTAAATCCATATCAACTATATGCTAAACCTATATTAACTCCATATCCCCCCTTTCCCCATACCACCTCTCTTCCCACCACTCCCCACTCGCCACTCCCTCTCCCCCAC
>JBAVMD010000332.1:0-3183 GCA_049689695.1 Chitinophagaceae bacterium
GGGTATGTAAGTAGACATTCAAAAACACCACATCAACGCTGACAGATAAAGAACGGGCTATACTGGTAATCTGTTTTGCTATATCGCCGGTTAAATTATAAGTTATACCAGCGGTGGTTTTGTGCAAACCGGCTGAACCGGTTTTTAACATCGGATGAGTAAAATCATAATCATCTAAATAATGGAGCCAAAACGATTTAACATTGCCGTCGTTCAGCGCCATTTGCTCCTTTGAGATGAACTCACCGTAATTCAATAAAGCTCCGTTATTAATTGTGTGCCTGCCTGAATACGCGGTAACAAACTCATTTATTAATGAGGCTATGCTCCATCCGTCAGCAATGGCATGATGAAAAGAAAAAATAAAATCGAATTTTCCTTCAAGCTTATTGACGATCAATCTAAATAATCCGGGTTGATCGAAATTAAAATTATTGAATCGCTCCTGTTCAATCATATGCTCATGATCTGCATTTTCAAAGCATTCGACATGCCAGTTTATCCATTTGTAAATAGCACAATCGTATCCATTATCTGAAGGAATAAATCTTGCTCTTAATAATGCATGTTTAGTTATCAGTTGCTTCCACAGGTCCGTAAACAGTTCATGATTGAACGTCTTATTTATTCTATACCTGAAAACATCATGGTAGGTACCTGTATCATCTGATTCATACAGCATTCCCATTTGGAGATAAGCGGCAGGATAAATATCTTCTACTTCAGATGAATCAAGAAGGTCTTTATATTTTACCTTGTCTGTCAGGCTAAATGGTGTATAAGATAACTTAACAGTATCAGCGTTACTGCCAGTGAAAATAAACTGAGCTAAGGAACTGACTGTTCTTAATTGAAATATGTCTTTAACTCTTATCGAAGCATGAAGTTCGTTATTGATTTTACCAGCCAGCCTGATCGCCACTATGCTATCCCCGCCCATTCTGAAGAAATCATCGTTCACGCTTACTTTATCCTTTTCCAAACCCAGGATTTGCGCATAGATCTCGCATAGTTGACTTTCTAATTCATTGCCCGGGGCCTTGTAGGTGAAAGCATCAGCCAAAACAGGGTCCGGCAGCTTTTTACGGTCAACTTTTCCATTGGACGTTAAAGGAATTGATTCTATGGTAACCCAATGAGATGGTATCATATAGCCTGGCAAACGATGCTTCAGACTTTCCACTATTCCTTCTTCACTAAATACCGGTGTGGGGACAACATAACCTATAAGATGTTTTGTGCCTGTTTTATCTGTTTTTGCAATTATTACATTCCGGGTTACCAGGCCGCTTTGCTGTACTGCGGTTTCGATCTCGCCAAGCTCAATGCGGTAGCCCCTGATCTTAACCTGGTCATCAATACGTCCCAGATACTCAAGGCTACCATCTTCAAGCCAACGTGCAAGATCACCGCTGCGATACAGCCGCTCACCTGGTACAAAAGGGCTATCGATAAATTTTTGCGCAGACAGTTCCGGTAAATTCAAATAGCAACGGGCTACCCCTTCACCGCCTACGTATAGTTCTCCAGTTACGCCCAATGGTACAAGCTGCTTATGATCGTTCAGGATATAAATATGCAAAGTGGGAATAGGGATGCCGATTATACTTGCGCTGCCCTTTATATGATCATTGGTAAGCTGCTGATAGGTAACATGCACAGTTGTTTCTGTAATTCCATACATGTTAATCAATTTGCAGTTCCTGTATAAGTCATGCCATGGCTTAACTTTAGCAGGATTTAAGGCCTCCCCTCCGAATATTACATATCTTATAGAAATTGTTTTGGTGCGGGCAGTTAAATAGTCCTGTAATACATAAAATGAAGAAGGTGTCTGATTAAGAACGGTTACTTTTTCTTTTAACAGCAGTTCTCCAAATAAGGCGCTATCCTGTGTAATTTGTTTTGGCACAATTACAAGGCGGCCCCCATAAAACAAAGCGCCATACATTTCCCAAACAGAAAAGTCGAAACAAAACGAATGGAACATGGTCCAAACATCCCTATCTGAGAAATCATAAACAGGTTTATCTGTTTTGAACAGGCGAACAACATTTTTGTCCTCTATAACTACGCCTTTGGGCCGGCCTGTAGAACCTGAAGTATATATCACATAAGCCGCGTGATGTGGCTCCCGGCGAAGTGCAACAGGATGACGCGGTTGAAGCCTGATGCTTTCAAAACCGGGATCAAATACCAGCAGGTTACGTTCATCGAATACAGCAGATAATATTGATTTGCAGGAATCATCACATATTACAACAACAGCGCCTGTGTCTTCTAAAATGTAACTGATACGTTCTTTGGGATAGGATGGCTCGATAGGTACATAAGTGCCACCGGCTTTTAAAATCCCGATTATCCCAACAATCATCCCGATGCTTCTTTCTATGCATATTGCCACCATTGATTCTTCCCTGACGCCCTTTTGACGCAGCGCATGGGCCGCCTGATCAGACAGTTCGTCCAATTGCTTATAGGTTAATTCGTTTTCTTCATAAACCACAGCAATATTTCCAGGAGTTCTTTCAACTTGCTCCGAGAACAGATCAACAATGGTTTTATCTTTTGGATAGGATGTGTCTGAGCCATTCCATAACATCAATTGCCGGTGTTTCTCTTCTTCCGGTACAATATCAAAATCTTTAAGAGCTTTTTCCGGAGTATCAATTATTTCCATCAACAATCTCCTGATGTATCCCAAATGCCGCTTTATGGTCCCCGGATGAAATAAAGAATGATTGTATTTTATATTGATCTCCAATTCTTCCCGGAAGTCATGTACTTCAAAAGAGTAATCATATTCCGTTTCCTGGTAGAGATAAGTTAGTTTTTCGATAGATGAAAAGAGATCGCGGTCCTGCAGTAGTGAATCAAAAATATTCTGATAAGCATAAAATACCCTGAAAGGCGATTCTTTACTATCGGCATCGCTTAAATTTAATGCTGAAACCAATTTGGGGAAAGGATATGCAGCGTGCTCAATCCCATTAATGAATTCTTCTTTTATTGATTGCACTATATCACTAAAGGATCGTTCTGCCTGGACCAGACTTCTGACTATCATGATATTCACATAGTAACCTATGCTTTGTTAATATTTCTTATCAGGTCTTCCTGCTGTAGGCGTAACTACAATGATATCTTCTTCTCCTGTTAATTTATTAAGCAGCAACTTAAAGA
>JBAVMD010000333.1:0-8819 GCA_049689695.1 Chitinophagaceae bacterium
GGACGTTATCAGAAGAATATACGAGCGATTGTTCAGCGTGGAATTACTGCACGCAGGCTATGTGTTCTTTCAGCAGAACATGCTGAGCGAGAGCGTGCGTGTGAAACCCGACAAAGAAACTGCAAAGCTTTTTAAGAATCATGGCATCAACTATCGCTTTTCGGCTGGTACGCTGGTGTGCACCATGATGAGCGACCAGCTTGCGCCGCCCGCCGCCAGTCCTGTTTTGCCTTCTATCGAGTTCACAGGAAATGTAAGAATGCGGTTCATGATGTACAGCAGCGCTGATTTTTTAAACAGAACACAGGTAGTTGCAGCAGGAAGCGCAGAAGTTTATCAATTCTCCAACCAGGCCAATGCAGGCACCAACAGCTTTATAGCGCAGCATGAAACAGGAGTAAATAACGACGATCTGAAAACAGTAGCGGCAATAGCACCCGAAGAAAAATGTTTTGCGGTGATAGATATACATAATAACGGAGCAGTGAATGCAGCTTATGATCTGTTTGGAGGAGACAAGCGTTTGCTGAGCCCTGCTTATAAGGTCCGGTTCGCACCAAAACCATAATCAATCAACAGGTTCACATTTAATAACATCGAATATTTTCGTTATGCTTAATCTAAGTGATGTAAAAACTCCAGGCGTCTATATCGACGAGGTACCTAAATTCCCGCCGTCTGTGGCGCAGGTAGAAACCGCTATTCCCGCCTTCCTCGGTTATACCCGCAATACCATCCTGAACGGCGATTCGCTCATCAATCGTCCCATCCGTATCACCTCGCTCGTAGAGTACGAAGCGATATACGGCGCGCGCACCGAAACTTTTACGGCTGTTGTTAACACCAATGCAGCCGGGCTAAACGTAATTGTTACGCCACCAGCAGGCCCCGCAACTTTTTACAGGCTGTATTATTCCCTGCAAATGTATTTTGCCAACGGTGGCGGTCCATGCTACATCGTTTCCATAGGCGCAGACAGTGCAGCGATGTCGCTGGCCAATCACACAGCCGGACTTGCAGCTGTTGCCAAGGAAGATGAGCCCACGCTACTGGCATTTCCGGATGCGCTTGGCCTAAGCCGGGTAGATTTTTACCAGGTATACCAGGCTGCACTTGCACAGTGCAATACATTAAAGGACCGTTTTACCATCTGCGATGTGTTTAACGGGCATCTCGACTACACCATTCCCGCGGGAGAAAATGTAATTGACGACGCGGCGCTCGGTTTCCGTTCCCTGGTTGGAAACAATTTCCTTTTATACGGAGCTGCTTATTACCCGCACCTGGAAACTTCTCTTTCTTACAATTACGATGAAGGCGCAGTTACCATAACAGGTACGTTCAACGGCGTTGCTGCTCCGCTCAATACCGTGCTTCGCGTTGCCAATCCAGCCAACGCAGGTGACGAAGCAAGATCTATTTATCATGCAGCTAACCAGCTGTATCACCAGATAAGAAATTCCATCGCTTCTCTGCCAATTGTATTACCGCCCAGCAGCACCGTTGCAGGTGTATATGCAACGGTTGATTCTACAAGAGGCGTGTGGAAGGCCCCGGCCAACATCAGCCTCAGCTTCGTGCGCAGGCCAACCATTACACTGGACGATGCACAGCAGAAAAATCTCAACGTGCATCCTACCGGAAAATCGGTGAATGCTATTCGTCCGTTCACAGGAAAAGGCATTCTTGTATGGGGAGCGCGCACATTGGCGGGTAACGATAATGAATGGCGTTATGTGAGTGTTCGCCGTTTCTTCAATATGGTAGAAGAATCTACCAAAAAAGCCAGCGAGCAATTTGTATTTGAGCCGAACGATCCCAATACATGGACAAAAGTCCGCGCCATGATTGAGAACTTCCTGATACTTCAATGGCGTGCAGGCGCATTGGTGGGCGCAAAAACCGAGCAGGCTTTTTATGTAAGAGTAGGGCTGGGACAAACCATGACCGCGCAGGATATTCTCGAAGGAAGAATGATAGTGGAAATCGGAATGGCGGTTGTTCGCCCCGCTGAATTTATCATCCTCCGCTTCAGTCATAAAATGCAGGAAGCTTAATCTTCAAAACATTGAACAATGGATTATAAAACACCCGGTGTATTTGTTGAAGAGGTGGCATTGTTCCCGCCATCTGTTGCAGCTGTGGATACGGCCATACCAGCTTTCATTGGCCATACACAGCTCACGGCAGATCCTGCGGGCGTAAGCCTCATCAACCGTGCTATCCGGCTCACTTCCATGCTGGAGTTCACTGCGCTGTTTGGCGGAGGCTATAACCCTGCCACCTATACCGTGCAGTTGAGCCCCGCCCCGGCTTTCAATATCATGAATATAACGCCGGTGAGTAACCGTAAATATTACATGTATGATGCTATCCGCCATTACTTCGATAACGGCGGCGGCCCATGCTATGTGGTGAGCGTAGGCAATTATACCGCCGATGTGATCTTTGGCACAGCCATCACAGGATTGCGGGGCGGATTGCGTTCGGTTGAAAAGCAGGACGAACCTACCCTGCTGGTAATTCCAGACAGCGTTGCATTAAAAGATGCAGGCGGCCTGCCGGATTTTACCGCGTGCGGCGATCTGCATAAGGCCATGCTGGAGCAGTGCAACCGCCTGCAGGACCGATTTGCCATCCTGGATCTGATGGAAGGGCACCTACCCCACAATCACCCCTCGGCTCCCATTACCCTCTTTCGAAATGGCGCAGGAACAGAGAACCTCAAATATGGCGCAGCCTATTATCCCTGGCTGAACACCACTTATCTGAAAGACATTCATTTCTCTCAGCTCAGCTTTGTTGACGATCAGGCAGTGCCTGTTGCCATACCGGACGCAACCATCGATGCCATGACAGGCAACGCAACGTTTGATGCGCTGGTGACCACATTGCGTGCACGAGCCATTGAAGAGCAAAATGTGTTTGGGAAGATATTGGCGGTTACGCTGAACAGGACCAACTACAACCCCCTGTCTGAACGGCTTACTACCTTGCGTGCAGCCGTAATAGCAGCCGCAAACGCTGCACAGGCAAGGCCTGCGTTTGATGCCATGATGAGCTTTGTGCGTGAACTGGCGCTTGCATTGCGCGACATACAGAACGATGCAGGACTTCCGCCGGAAACACTGGCATTGCTCAATTCACTGGAAGCGGATGTTGCATTGCGCACACAAATTATTAACCTCATTGCATTCGAGAAGAATGAAGATGTAAGAAATTCAACAGCGCTTGGCCGCACCGTTGGAGATGTGGAAACTGAATACACGCTGCTGGACACGCGCAACTGGATAGGCGGTGCAACCGTGGTATCCATCGGGCCGGAAGGAACAGATTTTGGCGGAGCGAACATTGCAGATATGGCGCGTGCAGCCGCTGCTTCACCTATACTGCAAAATGCATTCAACGCAATTGCCGCGGCATTTACAACAGTAGCAGACAGTGCAGTGTTCCGCACTAACCAGGCAGAGAAGCTGCTGTTTGCACAACATCCGTTCTTCAAATCGGTGTTCGATCGTATTCGCCGTGAGATGAGCCTTCAGCCGCCATCAGGCGCCATTGCAGGCATCTATGCCTTAACGGATGGAACAAGAGGTGTATGGAAAGCTCCCGCGAATGTTAGTCTCCGCAGCGTGATCGTTCCGGCATATAAGATGAACGACCAGGAACAAAGTTCACTCAATGTGCATGAATCAGGCAAATCCGTTAACGCCATCAGGGCATTTACCGGCAAGGGCATACTGGTATGGGGCGCACGCACACTGGCAGGTAACGACAATGAATGGCGTTACGTGAACGTAAGGCGCTTCTTCAACTTTGTGGAAGAGTCAACCAAAAAATCATCCGAGCCATTTGTATTTGAATCGAATGATCCCAATACATGGATACGCATCCGCGCAATGATAGAGAACTTCCTTACGCTGCAATGGAGACAGGGCGCGCTGGCAGGTTCTACCACCAAGGAAGCTTTCTATGTAAAAGTAGGATTGAATGAAACGATGACAACACTCGATATACTTGAAGGACGACTGATAGTAGAGATAGGAATGGCAGTGGTACGTCCCGCAGAGTTCATCATACTTCGCTTCAGCCACAAAATGCAGGAAGCCTGATTGATTTTACATCATTAAACATTCATTAAAAAAAACAATAAGTCATGGCGAATTATCCTCTTCCAAAGTTTCACTTCCAGGTTGAATGGGGTGGAGCTAATATCGGGTTCACAGAGGTATCAGGACTGGATGTGCAAACAGATCCTATCGAATACCGCGATGGGGCCAGCCTGGAGTATGTAAAAACAAAAATGCCCGGCATGCAGAAGTTCAGCAACATTACGCTGAAGCGCGGCACCTTCCAGGGCGATAACGATTTCTACGCATGGTGGAACAGCGTTGCGCTCAATACCGTGGAGCGCCGCAACGTTACCATCAGCCTTCTCAATGAAAAGCATGAGCCGGTTGTAGTATGGAAGGTGAAGAATGCATGGCCCATCAAAGTTCAATCAACCGATCTTAAAGCAGACGGAAACGAAGTGGCCATCGAATCGATTGAACTGGTACACGAAGGATTGGTCATTCAAAATGAATAATCATGTCGGCATTCGATACGCCACAGGTTGGCTTTCACTTTTTGGTATTGTTCGAGATCTTCCCGCAATTCCCTAACGACCTGCGTTTCCAGGAAGTAAGCGGTTTAAGCACCGAAATGGAAATGGAAACAAAGGCCGAAGGCGGAGAGCATCGTTTCTCGCATCATTTGCCAGTGCGTGCAAAGTATGGCGATGTTACGTTGAAGCGCGGCAAATTTCTCGGCTCAGGATTATTGCATTGGTGCCACAAGGCATTTGATGAATACAAATTCGAGCCAAGCAATGTGATGATCTCACTGATGAATGCCGATCATGTTCCCTTGTACAATTGGTATCTCATCAACGCCATTCCAAAACGTTTGGAAGTTTCTTCTTTCAATGCGCAAAACAATGAGCTGGTAATAGAAACTCTGGTATTGAGTTACCAGTATTTCAAATATTATGACCCCGTAAGCGTGGCGCTGGAACTTGCCGCAGCCGCCTCAGGCGCTATAAGCGGAAGCGTCAGCGTCAGCTTTTAAACTGAAATAATATGCCGATAGAAGTCAGGGAACTGATCATACGTGCCCGCATTGAAGATGCGCCTGCGGAAAAAAGCAGCAGCAGTCAGGGCGGTAACCAATCTAAAGGTTTGACCGAACACGATATGCAGAAGATCATTTCCCTGTGTGCGGAAGAAGTAATGAATGCTTTAAAAAGACAAAAAGAAAGATAATGCTGGATTCATTATTTGGTACGGGTAAGCTGGAGAAGATGCTCTTCAATGCATATATGAAGGTCACTGATCCTGCTGCGCCGCCTGTGCTCAGCGTAGCAGATACTGATAAATACCAGGTGCAGATCAATCCTGACAGCTACAGCATCAGCCACCGCATTCATTATGAACGCAACAAGCCTACAGGCAGCCCTGACAGTGAAGCCAAATATGATCATACATCACCCACTACGCTCGACTTCACCATCCTATTTGATGGCACGGGTGTAGTTCCGCCTCCCGCAGGACCGCTGGACAATGTTCCGCTGGTAGGCGCCATTGCTTCTCTCTTCAGTGATGATGAAGAATTTGATGTGATGAAGGAGATACAGAAATTCATGACCGTAGTGTATGACTACGATGGAACATTTCACGAACCGAGAAAAGTGCAGCTCACCTGGGGGCGCCAGATCTACGACGGTGTACTCGCATCGCTTTCCCTGAATTATAAATTATTCAAGGCAGACGGAACGCCTTTGCGTGTGGAAGCGAAAGTAAGCTTCGAAAGTTTTCTTACCAGTGTGATGAAAGAAAGCAAGTTCAAACCTTCTTCACCTGATCTTACACACGTGAGAACGATCATAGCCGGCGACACACTGCCGCTTATGGCCAACAACATTTACGGAACGCCTAAGTATTATATAGAAGTGGCAAAAACAAACAAGCTTTTCAATTTTCGAAAGCTGAACGAAGGAAAACCTGTTTTCTTTCCGCCTACTAAAAAAACTGCTTCATGAGCCTCACCGCATTATTACCAATTGAACAGGACACCAGCCGTCCCAGCTTTACAGTTAAGATCGGCGGCCACCCGCTGCCAACTATGGTGAACGTTCTTTCTATAGCGGTAGATAATGAAGTGAACCGCATTCCTGCCGCTTATATCTGCATAGGTGATGGAGATTCGGCCCTGGCAGACTGGCCTGTGAGCAACCAGGAATTATTTGTGCCCGGTAACGAGATAGAGATTTCTGCAGGCTATCATGGCCTTGAAGCGCTCATTTTTAAAGGTATCGTTACACGCCACTCATTGCGTGTACGCGAAGGAAGAAGGGAGTTGAATGTAGAATGCAGGGACAAGGCCATCCTGCTCACTATTACCAGGAACAGCAATTTGTATGAAGAAGTAAAAGACAGTGATGTTGCTGCTACGCTGCTGGACAGCCTGGCAGGCGAAGTAACAGATACTCCTGTAACGCATGCGCAGATGGTGCAGTATGATGTTACGGATTGGGACTTCATCATCAGCCGTCTTGAATCAGTAGGTTTTGTAACCATCGCACACGATGGTGTAATTGATATTGTAAAGCCTGCGGTAGAAAGCACTGCCATTGCAACGCTCCGCTTCGGCACAAACCTTATTGAATTTGATGCAGAGATAGATGGATGCCAGCAGTATGGCAGCGTAAAAGCGCAGGCATGGGACCCTTCGGGCCAGGTGTTGCTGGAAGCTGAGTCGAATGATCCCGGCTGGAAAACACCGGGCAACCTCGATCCCGCAGCGATAGGCACTGCATCAGGAAGCGCGCAATTTATTCTGAGGCAACCTGCACGGTTAAGCGAAGAAGAGGTTCAGCAATGGGCCGATACAAAATTATTGCGCAGCCGCATGGCCTTTGTTTGCGGACGCGCACGCGTGGAAGGCTTTTCAAAAGCAGTGCCTGGAATTACCGTTGCGCTGGAAGGACTGGGAGACCGTTTCAACGGTATGGCATGGGTAAGCGGCCTGCGTCACGACATCAGCCGTGGCAACTGGCTTGTTGATCTGCAGTTAGGGCTCTCGCAAAAATTACATCTCGACAGGTTCATGCCGCAATCGCCGCGCGCAGGTTCGTTGCTGCCTTCCATCAATGGATTGCATACTGCAACCGTAGCAGCTTTGGAAGGTGATCCTGACGGTGAAGCACGCATCCGTGTTAAGATACCATCTGTTACGCTTGATGGAGACGGCAGTTGGGCGCGCATTGCCACCATGGATGCAGGCAGCACGCGCGGCAGTGTATTCCTTCCTGAAATAGATGATGAAGTAATAGTAGGATTTGTGAACGACGATCCACGGCAACCGGTGGTGCTGGGCTCTTTGTTCAGCAGCGCAAAAGCTTCGCCGATCACAGCTTCTGACGACAATCATCAGAAAGGATTTACTACCAGGAGCGGAATGCACATTGTTTTTGATGACGATAAAAAAACCATCAGCATCGATACGCCAAAGGGCAATAAGATAGCGCTGGATGAAGAAGGGAAGCAGATCAGCATTACCGATCAGAATAAAAACATCATCACGCTCTCAGAAGATGGTATTACCATGGAAAGCGCAAAGGATTTTATCATCAACGCAAAAGGCGATATAAAAATAGAAGCAAAGAAAGGAATAGAGATGAAAGCAACCATGCAGTTGAAAGGGCAGGGAAGCACAGGAGTAGATATCTCTTCAACTGCAAATACAGTCATTAAAGGAACAATGGTTCAGATAAATTAAGTTGACGTCAGAGGGGCGTCAAACGTCAGGCGTCAGACGTTCAACATCAAACTATTTAATATGTCAATGGCAGCAAGAGTAGGTGACATGCATGTTTGCCCGATGGTAACAGGAACGGTTCCGCATGTAGGCGGGCCTGCACTGCCGCCGGGTTGCCCTACTGTGATGATAGGTGGAGTGCCGGCAGTGCGCGTGGGTGATATGCTTACCTGCACCGGCCCGCCGGATACCATTGTTAAAGGATCTGGCACGGTAATGATAGGTGGCGCACCCGCAGCGCGAATGGGCGATAGCTGCGCGCACGGTGGTTCTATTATAATCGGTTGCCCAACAGTAATGATAGGAGGTTAAATAATTATGGCGAATGAAACTTCATTTTTAGGAAGAGGCTGGAGCTTTCCACCCGCTTTCTCCAAATCGGAAAAAGAAGTGCAGATGCTGGAAGCGGAAGACGATATCCGCAGCAGCATCGAGATCATTCTTTCTACTGAAACAGGCGAGCGTGTGCTGTTGCCGGGCTTTGGCTGGAAACGCAACCGCTGGCTGTTTGAATCGCTCAGCACCACATCGGCTACTGTTATGCAAAAAGAAATTGAAACAGCGCTGCTGGTGTACGAACCAAGGATCAACATCAATGAAGTGCGGCTGCTGCCCGGCGCAAAAGAAGAAGGCAGGGTGAACATATTTGTTGACTATACAGTAAGAAGCACCAACACAAGATATAACCTGGTATTTCCTTTCTATCTAACAGAGAAATAAGATGACCGGCCTCAATAAAACGATATGGCAATACCTGCTGGCAACGGATGGAGTTAACCAGGCGCAGCGTTCGCAACCTGCACTGGACCCTTCAAACGTGAAGTTAGATGGTCGTACGCTGAGTGAGCTGGTACGCTATGTGAACGAGCTCGCAGCACAGATCAGGTATTACGGAAAGACTAATTTTGCGCAGGGCGACTGGCAGCCTTTCTTTGAACAGCTGCGCAACGGCAGCGATGTAC
>JBAVMD010000334.1:0-1684 GCA_049689695.1 Chitinophagaceae bacterium
ATGCTACCATATCCATCGGCTAAGCAGTTCCGCATTTTTTTTATTGTCATACAAGGCGCCAAGTTTTGCTGCACGTTCTTTTATCATTTCATCTGTAAAAGGCAATTCCATCAGTGAGCTGATAAGCGCCTGCATATCATCCGCTGTTGTTGCGAAATCACAACATGCCTCTATACCCGTTGCTTCCATAGCGTGCCTGTTGGTGATGCAATGCCTGCCAACAAAGAGTGCGTTCAGCAATTTCAACTTAACACCCGTAGTATTTAACGATGGCAATATATTAATGTGCGCCTTGCTAATTAAGTCCTGCATTTCCAGCTCACCCGGATTTGCAGCCACACAGCAGGTTTTTGAAGCATGCGCCAGATGCATCAACCGGCGCGAAGGATTTTTTCCGGCAATTACAAGAGGTGTCTTCAGCGGAGCGAACACTTCCTTCAGCAGCCATATTGCTGCCTCTTCGTTTTCTGCAACACTCAGATTACCATGGTAAAGACAGAATTGTCCTGAGCCTGGCAGTGCTTCTACTGTGTCCCATGGCAAAAAAACCGGCAGGAACGAAGCCTGCGCATCAAACTCATTCCTGTAAATAACAGCGTCGGGTTCAGACACCGTTAAAAACTGCGCTTTATCAGCTATGCCTGCTTCGTATTTTTTGAGCAGCCTGCTTTCATAAGTATAATAGATTTTTTTTAAGGGCGAACGTTCATGCATGCTCAGCTGTCTGTAATACTGATACTCCACGTTATGCAGCCTCACCACCAGCTTCCGGTTGCGGAAGCGGTCGTCGTTTACCAGCCAGGAGCAATGAATGCCTTCGAATAAAATAGGATGATTGTCTTGCAACAGGCGTTCCGTTAATTCTTCATCGCGGCGGGAACTCACAATGTAGGGCAGTCCTAAGGATAAGCCGCTCACTCCAGTACGCCGTTTGTAATAATGCACTGTTTCGCAATATTCATTTAGCGCCGGTTGTTGCCCGCGTCCATACTCGAAGCAATGCAAATGAATCCGCACACCTGCACGGCGCAGGGCTTTTAATTTATAAAACAGGTCAAACATTCCGCCATGATCTACCGGGTAAGGCACATCGAGGCAAATGATATGAAGTGTTTTATCAGACATGTAATGGTAAATTAAAACAGCGCATTATAAAACTTCACCAGCTTCTTCTCCTCTTCCTGCCAGTTTAAAACATATTTTGCACGGTTACAGTTCATTTTAATCCGCGAATACAGCTCTTTATTTTCCAGCAATGTGTTGATGGCCTTTGATATGGTTGCCGGTTGCAGGTCTTCTATCAACACCCCAACTTCAAATTCGTTATTGATTTTCCTGAATTCCGGGAAGTTCATGGCTACCTGCGGCAGTTCTGCATGTATATAATCAAAGAATTTATTATTGAGCGAAAGATAATTGTTCAATCCTGTGCCATCGCCCAGGTTCAACCCTATGGTTGCATTCAGTGTATATGCCGGCAAGAGCGCGGGCTCTATCATTCCCCTGAAAATTATTTTATGTGATAATTCAAGATCTTTCACCAGTTGCCGGGCCTTTACTGAAAAATTTCCTTCGCCACAAATCATCAAAGGCAGCGGAACAAACTTCATGGCCGGGATCATGTATTCAATTCCCCTGCCTTCGTTCAGCGCCCCCTGGTATAAAATATAGGGCTGCTCTATAA
>JBAVMD010000335.1:0-2622 GCA_049689695.1 Chitinophagaceae bacterium
TTGCGGCTTCTGTCGCCTCCGTACATGCCACTCACCTGCGGCACGGTCTGATGGCTCTCATCTATCACACATAAAAAATCTTTTGGGAAATAATCCAGCAGGCAGAAGGGCCGCGTGCCCGGTATCCGCCTGTCAAAGAACCTTGAGTAGTTCTCTACTCCGTTGCAATATCCCAGCTCGCGCATCATCTCCAGATCGTAGTTCACGCGTTCGCTCAGGCGTTGTGCTTCTATGAACTTGCCTGTGCTTTTAAAATAATCTGTTTGTGCGCCAAGTTCATCCTGTATTTCGTAGAGTATCTGCTGCATCATATCCTTTGGGGCCAGGTAGAGATTAGCAGGAAAGATGGCTGCATTGTCAATACTGCTGATGCGCTTACCGCTTTTTATTTCCATGCTTTCGATCTCTTCTATCTCATCGCCAAAGAAAGTAACGCGGTATGCATAATCAGCATAAGGAAGATTAATGTCGATGGTATCGCCTTTCACCCGGAATTGCCCGCGATTGAAATCTATGGTGCTCCTGTTGTACAAAGAATTTACAAGCGAATGCAGAAAGGATTGCCTTGATATGGTCTGTCCGCGATTGATGCGTATAACGCCATTCTCAAACTCTTTTGGGTTACCGATACCGTATATACAGCTCACCGAAGCCACAACAATGATATCCCTGCGGCCGGTAAGTAATTGAGCAGTTGCCTGCAGGCGCAGCTTGTCAAGCTCTTCATTGATAGCAAGGTCCTTTTCAATGTAAGTATCACTCACGGGCATATACGCTTCGGGCTGATAGTAGTCGTAATAGCTCACAAAATATCCCACTGCATTGTCGGGAAAGAACTGCCTGAACTCGCCATAAAGCTGGGCCACCAGCGTTTTGTTATGCGTTAGCACCAGCGTTGGCTTCTGCACCTGCTGTATAACATTGGCCATGGTGAAGGTTTTGCCAGAGCCGGTTACACCCAGCAGGGTCTGGAACTTTTCACCGCTTTGAATGCCTTCAGTTAACTGACGAATGGCATCGGGCTGATCGCCCGCAGGCTGATATGGTAAATGGATTTTGAAAGACATGGGTTGCAAATTTATTCAATCCGGCTTTCACTATGCAGAGAACATTTAAACGCTTTATGACTTCCTTAACGCGGCCATAGTAATAAGCTTTCGATATAACACGTTCTGTTTCAGGCATACATTTTGCGAATGAACCGTTTCTCTGCTAACCCAAAAAGATTGTATGAAGAAAAAGATCTGGCAATGCTGCCTTGCATTGCTATTATCGCCAATGCTGCTGCTCTCACAGGTTGACGCTGCAGCCGCGTTAGTGGATACGTTTTCATCGCCATCATCATTACTATTCGTTTCATTTCAGACACTCACACGCGACAATAAAAAGATCATCGTGCAATGGGAGGTTCGTGAAGACAGCGCAGATTATTTTACCATCGAGCGCAGTATTGAAGGAAAGATCTATGAAGCCATCGGTGTATTAAAAGCGAGTTCCGGCATGTATAAATATGAGTTCCCGGATGAGCTCCCTTCGAGGGGACAAGCGTTTTACCGGGTGCGCTATACTGGCAAAAACGGAAGCGAGGCATTTACTCAACCAGCCATTGTAATACTGCCTGGGGCAAGTTTTTTCCGGTTTTATCCAAATCCTGCCGACAAACTTTTGATATTGCGATCAGACAACCCGATTGATCTGCAGATCGTGGACGGATTTGGGAAACAACGCATATCGAAGTCGTTAAACATTGGCCCACAAGTAATTGACGTCTCGTTTTTGGAAAAAGGAGTTTACATCATGCGTATAACAGATAAGAATACAGGCAGGCAGCAGTTTGATAAGTTCTTTAAGAACTAAAATTTATTGATGTGAATAAAATTTTAGTTGCGGAACTATTGCAGATTCAAAATCTAAACTATATCTTTACCTCGGTTTTTCATAGGATATTGGATTTTAAAAACGGGGTTGAATTTCTATTCAGACCCCTTTTTTATTTTAGGACCTCCCATATCTGCTCGCTCCCGGCGAGCTGATAGCTAAACGAAGATGAACCCTTCATATCCCGCACAACTTATCATCATCATCTATTCATTCTTTCTCTTCATCGCATCAACATCCATTTACTTTAATAATGATTTCTATTCTTCCATTGAAAATAATTATGTGACGCTTGCTGCGGATCATTTATCAAGCTATGATGAAAACAAGATGAAAATTTGCATCGCAGATTTTGTTATGAAGAAAATCGCAGATCATAATTTTTGGATGCTCGATTGAGTTGCTGAAGATTTATTGATTGCGCAGATTGCGCCGCTTCGCGGCGGAAGAAGAGCACGGATTATTTTGTTTGATGATAATTTGGGATCGCAGGATTTAAGGATTACACGGATGGGGTAAGTTGAATTAAGTATTCGTTCGTTGACAAGTCACTTACTAGTGAAAAGTGAGTGGTGAGTGGAATGATGCTTCCAACCTCGCGTCGGGGTTTCGGGATAACACCCGAGCCGCGAACTAATCCGTGAAATCCATTAATCCTTCTTCCAATCCGTGCTTTTTTCACATCATGATAAAAAAATACCGCCCCTTTCAGGAGCGGTACTGCATTTTTACTTTTCTCTATAC
>JBAVMD010000336.1:0-3774 GCA_049689695.1 Chitinophagaceae bacterium
GGGTATAATGGTCTTTATTTCAAATACAATCTCTGCTTTCAAATATTTACTGGCGAACAGATCAAATTAGTTTCGGGTTTGGGGTTTCGGGTTCGTATGTTCATACTTGTTGCTATCAAAGCGACAACTTCAGAATTTAAGAACACGAAACTCCAAACCCGAAACCCGAAACTTCTTATTGCTTCACAACCTTCAAGCTCCCCATCCCTTCAAACACCAAATAATAAGTTCCTGTGGCATATCGTCCAAGGTTCCATTCCATAGTGTTCATGCCTGCGCGGTAGTTGATGGGGCGCTTTTCGAGAATGCGGCCATGATCGTCCTGCAAAAGAATATTTCCTTCCATATTCTTCATGCTGGTAATTGCAAGTGTGATTTTTTCCGTAGCAGGATTGGGATAGGTTTGGATGGATTGAAGTACTCCCATTTTCAATGCTGCATTCCAATTCGTTTTTACCATGCTATTGCTTCCAGGCCCTAATGTAAACCTGTTAGATGCACTCAGGTTGCTGCTGAGCACCGAGTTGCCGGAAAGATCATTTCTTTCTGCTCCGGCTAAGGTCCAGCTCATGCCATCGGTATTTGACCACACCATCAATTCCTGTTCTTTATTTTTTCCCAGCTCAGGTCCAAGATAAAAGAAACGAAGGTCAATATTTGCGCCTCGTCCGTGCGTTGGCCTAACATCGTAATACCGATGAATGCCTGATTGTCCATCCGCGTTTGTTTGTGCAAGATGTCCTCTCGTGATCACGGTCCATCCAAGATTGGCTGCGCTGCTCAATGCTATTCCGATGTTGCCCGGGTTTATATTTTTCGGAGCATTAAGCATCACTGTTGCTGTGACCGTTCCGCCATTTTGCCCGGTGATGTATGCAGTTTCATTTTCTCCGGAGATGATGCCGGTGCGCCCAAGGTCAAGATTGTACCTGTTCAATTCAAGAAGGCCGCTCTTCAGCGCAAGCACGCCGCTAATGGTAACATCGTTCTCCAGTTGCAGTTTGCCTGCAGGCAGATCTATGATCACGTTATGAAAACTCAATGAAGAACTGCCTCCAACGGATGCATAAGTTCGTGCAGCATCGCCCGCAAAAATAACGGTGCTGTTTCCCGGGCTGAAGCTGCCCTGGTTGATAATGCCTGCATCCTGCAATACCAGTTTTACTTCTCCTGCTACAACTACACTGGCTCCCCTGTTGATGCGCAGGCCCTGGGCGTGCAGCAAAAAAGGAAGCAACAGCGGAGCGAGTAAAAGTGTAATGCTTTTTACGTGGTTTAATGTTTTCATGTTATAAAGTTTACAAGGTTTATTTGTTTTGCAGAAGTCTTTTTATTTCAGCAATTTCTTTTTGAAGCTCAGCAATGGTCTTGCTCTGCTCACTGATAACCTGCTGCTGTTCCTGCACTGCTTTCACCAGCGGCACAACAAACGCATCATAACTAAGGCTGTAATGCTGCTGCTCTTTGTTTGGAGAGATCACACCGCTGAAATTATAGCCTGTTTTTTTAGCGGCAGCTTCCACTTCCTGTGCAATAAAGCCGCTGCGGCGAATGCTGCTGGCTGTATTATATGCTGCATCCATAGCTGCATTGTTTTCAGGAAACTTCCAGTTGCCTGCACCGCTTCTTGCCGCATCTTCTGAATGCAATTGCGCATCAAAGCGTTTGGTATCAAAGCGGTAAGTAACCGGCCGAAGGGCCATGATGAAATCCAGGCCTTTTACATCTTCCTGCACCTGGAACTTAAATCGCCCGTCTGAAGGAAAAGTAAAAGGTACCTGTCCTTCAATAACAGTAACCGCTGCATTACCAATGCGTACTTTGTTGGAAGCATTCACAGTAGCGTTGTTGCCTATAGCTGTAGCGTTGTTAAGCGCTCCTGAGCTTACATTGGCATTAAATCCCAGTGCTGTGTTACTGCTGCCTGTGGTGTTAGAAGAAAGAGTAGATACTCCTATGGCCGTATTGAAAGCTCCGGTGGAATTGATCATAGACGTAGTGCCTACTGCGGTGTTGTAATTTGAAGTTGTATTCACCAGCAGCGTTCCGCCGCCAATTGCAGTGTTCCAGATGCCTGATGTATTTGCGCGCAATGCATCCGAGCCGTTGCCTACATTGCCCCATCCATCAATATTAGTTTCAAGCGCATAAGAGCCTGTTGCCGTATTCAGGTAACCGCTGGTATTGTTTTGCATTGCTCGGTTGCCCGTTGCCGTGTTATTTCTTCCCTCCGTATTGTTTTCCAGGGTCTGGGAGCCGGTAGCAGTATTTTCAAACCCCGTGGTATTCGAAAACAATGCCCTGTACCCTGTAGCGGTTTGACCGGATCCTGTTGTATTTGCAAGCATGGCCTGGTAACCGGTAGCAGTGTTGTTATTGCCGGTTGTATTAAGCCTTAATGTAAAAGTGCCTGTAGCAGTATTGCGGATTCCTGTTGTGTTATTCTCCAAAGCCTGTGAGCCATGTGCAGAGTTCTGGCTTCCTGTGTTTTTAGTTAATGCGAGATGACCTGTGGCGGTATTGTCTGCGCCGCTTACATTTTGTTTTAATGCAGCATAACCATAAGCGGTATTAAAGCTTCCGCCCTGGTTGAAATACATGGCATCTGCTCCGCTTGCAACGTTCCAGCTTCCGCCGATATTTGAATACATGGCATTTGATCCGTTAGCTGTATTAGCTCCGCCTGCTGTATTGCTAAAGAGCGCGCCGGTGCCGTTAGCAGCATTATTAATACCGATGGTATTGTTCATCAGTGCAAAACGTCCGAACGCAGTGTTATGAAATCCTGTTGAAACAGATTGCAAGGCATTTGAACCAACTGCAGTATTGTTATAGCCTGTTGTGAGCATGAACAAAGCTGATGCGCCGATACCTGTATTGTCGTTGCCTGTGGTAATGGAGAAGCCTGACCGGTATCCCAAAAAGGTATTGTTCGCAATATCAATGCGGCCCGACGGCTGGTTGTTCACACGAATGTTCAATGGTGCATTGTCTAAAGTGCCGAGGAAATTGGAATTGTCTGTACCGGCATTTCCCGTAACCATCCATGACCCGGTTGCAGCCATGGTTTCTGCAAGGGCTGGAGATAAATTACGCCATGCTTTGCCGGTATTATACCAGAATGAATTGGTGTTGATGTCATACACCATTAAACCCTGTGTATCGGGAATGCGCAATCTTGCTGCTGTGGTCATGCGCGGAATAAGTAAACCTTTGCTGGTAGATTTTATATCAAGTATTGCATTCGGATTTGGTAAAGAACCGTCTGCATTAACAGCTACATTCTGTCCCTGCACTATTCCCGTTATAAGCAATGCCAGGATAAAAAAACCAAGCTTGCTTAAATGTCCTGAAATGCTCCGTGAAGAATTTCCTGTTCTCAAACTGTTGCCGGTAAAATTTATGCGTTTCATAAAACGGAATTTTGGTGAGAGATAGGGGAAGTGTAAATCATTTTAAATTTCGCATTAGTTTCTTTAATTCCGACAATTCTTCCTGCATCTCTTTTATCTTTTTATCGCGTGCATTATCGACTTCCTGTTTTGCTGCTAATTTTTTCTGTAAAGAATCGATGATTTGTTGTTGTTCCTGCACTGCTTTTACCAATGGCACAACAAAAGTTTCATAGCTAAGCCCATAATGATCTCCTGAATTCCTGGGTTTGATGAGACCGCTGAAATTTTGTCCCGTTTTGAGAATTGCCTTCTCTACTTCCTGTGCAATAAAACCATTGCGCCTTATGCTGCTTGCTTCTTTATATGCTGCTTCCATAAC
>JBAVMD010000337.1:0-8204 GCA_049689695.1 Chitinophagaceae bacterium
GCTTTAACGATCAATGCTTCACTTTTCCCTTTCCAGTCCGGGACCGGAGGCAGCATCGTTTGAGCGTTGCTGGTAGTTACAATAAACACAAAAAATATACATACAGCAAACCGGCACTTGTTTGTCATAATTAATCTTTGAAGCGCTTAACTGTCGGTAACAAAACCAAGTTCTTAGAATCCACGCTTTTCGCCTGATTTCAACGGAGGCAATTTCAGGTCATCCAATGCGCTTTGCTTTGCGATCATGCTTTCTATTTCCTCTATTTTGCGCGGAGCAAAATGCGATAGCAACTCATACCCGTTCTGTGTAATGAGCGCATCGTCTTCAATGCGCACGGCAATGCCCCACCATTTCTTGTCGCAGGGGCTGTTCGAAGGAATATAAATACCAGGTTCGATGGTGATCACCATTCCTTTTTTTAGATCTGCATAAGTGCCGCGGTCGTGAACGTCCATACCAATGTGGTGACCAAGCCCGTGCGGATAATACCGGTCAGCGTCTTCAGCATTCTTTGCTATGCCCAGCTTTATCAATCCGGTCCTGATGGTTTCCCGGGCAACGCTGTCTATGGCGGACCATGTGCAACCATTCTTCAACAGCCTGAATGCAGCTTCCTGTGCATCGTACACCAATTGATATATGGCTTTTTCGTTATCGGAGAACTTGCCTTTGGCAGGCACCGTTCTGGTAACATCGGCAGTATATCCATGGTATTCGGCGCCTACATCCATCAGCAGCAGCGCATTGCCGATCTTTGTTTTACTGTTCACTTCATAATGCAGCGTGCAGCCATTTTCACCAGCGCCTATGATGGAACCATAGCCTACATTTTCTGCCCCGTATTTTTTATGAATGAATTCATGCAGTCCCTGTATTTCCAATTCAGACATATTGGGATGAACAGCTTTCATTACTTCATTTTGTCCCTGGCAGGAAATTTCCACTGCCTTGCGCAGCAGCACCATTTCCTCGTCTGTTTTTATCTCCCGCAATTTTGCGGTGAGCGCACGGTACTCCCTGCGATCGAATTTTTTCTCCTTTGAATAATCTTCGGGGATAGCAGCTTTTTCTTTAAAAGCTTTCATCAGGTCAAAAAGATCAGCACTATCACGGATATTGTTGCGCACATCTATGGGAAAGCCATCGAATAATATCTTATCGAAGCCTGCAAAATCGATATTGAAGTTTTTGAATGCAGAAGCATTCAAGGCCATGCGGATGCCCAGTTTTTTCTGAGCCCCTTCTGTGCCCATGCGTTTGCCGGTCCACTGTTCTGCCATAGGGTCTTTTCTCTGCACAAATAACAACTCGCTGAATTTTTTACCGGCAGAATCTGTTTGTTCGTTCTTAAAGATCAGCAGCATGGAGTGCGGTTCTTTATATCCGCTGAAATAATACATATCAGGGTTCTGGTGAAACAGGTATTCCACATCATTAGAGAAGTTGCGCGTGGGATAGGCAAATATCACCGCCACCGAATTGTCGGGCATTATTTCCCGCAATGCGGCGCGGCGGCCTGCGTGAAAGGAGGCGCTCAGGTAATCTTTGGGAAGATCTTCCTCATCTGCGGTAACAGATGGCTGTGCGTACAATGCGATTGGAAGTAATATGACCAGGATTGCTTGGAAAAATTGTTGTTTCATAACGAAGAGTTGGTTGACTAAGATAATGATTTAGAGTTGATCTTGCATTACCTTATGTCATTCTCCGTTCAAGGGGCTTTGACAGGGCGAGGGATTTCTTTTGTCAGCGCTTTACAGATAATTCATTTCCCTGAATTTCTGTAAGGGATTCAAAACGCAAAATTTTTGATAATCGAACCTGGAGACCTGGTTGGAGAAATCAGAAGTATCGATGATTGGCCTGATCTTTTCCAGTGCATTATGCGCGCAGCTATCGATCTGCTCATACAGCACTTTCCCTTTTGGCGTATAGATCACATCGGGATCGGCTTTTTCCAGGCCGCTTTTATAACGCCTGAACTGGTCGCAATAGCGAGCTAACAGCTCATGTTTCTCCACATCGGAGAACAAGCCTGGAATATTGTATATTTTCCCGAAGAAAATTGCGCGTTGCGCTACTGTGAACAATCCATGAAAAGCAGAATACACGGTGCGCAACTCGCTTTCATTTTTAATGTAATCGCCCAACAGTTCACTTTCAGGATCTATTTTAAAATATTCAGCCGTATCTACGATAAATGAATTCAATACGTTGTGCGAAAACTGGTGAATAAGATCATCCAGGAAAAAAGCAATGCTGCTATCCGTTCTGGTGCACATGAATATGCAGCCGTGAAAAGTTTTTGTAGCAAAGCTATTCACGGGGAAATAATCATACATCATCATGCGCCTGTTGGTGAGTCTGATCTGCTTGTAATAAGCGGGACTGTGCTTTTTAATGATGTGCAATGCGCGCTGCAGCGTTGCAAGATGTGTTTGCGCGATCCCTGTAAAATCAACTGCATAAAATTCTTTTGCAGCAGCAGGATACGCCTGTACAAAATAGGGGAATAAAAAGGGGTTAGCATGATCTATTATTTCGTAACCCTCAACTTGCACGATAGGTATCTGTTCATGCGGAATGACATTGACACCGTCCATGACCCTGAATTCATTCCCTGAAACCTGCAACATGAACATTGTTCCCTGCTTTATTTCGCCACCGATCCTGAAATGTCCGACCCGTGGCACGAAAACCATGTTGTTGTCATCAGGGAGAATGGACACCTGTAAGGGCCGCACTGCCGGATCGATGTAGCCAAACAGTAATTGCTCCAGCGGCGGCCTGCCGGGCATCTGCTGGTTATTGAACCATGCAAAAAGCAGCGGCTCCAGGAATATCTGGTCGTCATTTATATCGAGCAGCTCAAAATAATGCGGGCATTCATTGTACACCAGGATTTTGACGGCATGTGCAAGTTCATGAATGCCATCCTGCAGCCGGGTGTTGGTGATCATTTCCACCCTGTCCCCTGCTCTTTCTTTCCGGTAGGATGAGCGTTGTATCGTGTTCACGGAAAATATTTTAGGCTTATGGTTATCTCAATCTGTCCTGCTCTTCTTCAACACCGGTTCTTCTTCTTACGGAGCGCGATATTTTACTGCCTCCAAACTTGCGATTATAGGTTAACCTGATAAGTCTTGTATCCCTGATGGTGGTAAAACCGGAGTATTGATCGTTATGATCTATTGACCATTCCCACCTGTTGGTATAAAAAATATCGTTTACGCTGATCCGGAGGGATGATTTATTCGGTATAAGATTTATTCTTACGCCTGCATCGGTGAAGAACCGTTCCCCTACTTCAAAAAGACCGTTCAGCGAAGGCGTACGGTAGTAAACAGTTAGCTCAGCATTTACTTTTTTAGATAATGTAAAGCTGTTCTGTGAATTAATATAGAATACCGGTTTCGATTTGTGGTACAGCCCATTCAGAATGGTGGTCTTATACTCGATAATATAGGAATTGAAAGTGTTGTTGCTCGTCCACCATTTGGTAATGGCAAACGGCAAAATAAAATACAGTCGGTAATAATAGCAGTGCTCGATGTTCACGATCACATTTTCCAACTGTTTTGTAACATTATTCTGCTGAACGGAATTTTCTATCCTGTCGCGTATGTTCTCATACGACAATGCAACAATATATTTCTTTTTGAAAGTGTGCGCAAGCTCAAGCGTATTAGTGTATGAGGGCACCAGGAAAGCATTGCCCACCTGAGAAGTATAAGGATCGAACTGAACGGGAAATGGATTGAGATAATTGAAGTTCGGCCTTGCTACACGGGTGCTGTACGAGAGGTCCCACTGACTCGCCGGCTTCCTGGAATAATGCAATGTGAAGGAAGGGAACAACTGCGTATAGTTGCGCTTTACATTTATATTATTGTCCGAGGAGCCGCGTGCATTCATGACCTCTGTTCTTGCACCAAGCTGCATCGAAAAATATTTATAGCTCTTGTTAATGCTTACATAAGCTGCATATATCTTCTCTTTATATCCAAAACTGTTATCCCGTGAGCCGTCGGCAATCCAATTACCGTTCTTAAGCTGGCTGTAAAATATAGCGCTGTTCGATTTAGTGATGGTACTCTTGATGCCTGCATCCAACGAAAATGTTTTAGTGATCTTTTTGGAATAATCAAGCGTGCCCGCGGTGATGGTTACCGTAGAAGGAACTTCATTATTGAAAAACTCCGCCGGTCTTATGATATCATTGTTTGGATAAAGGAAGCTGAAATTGTATGCCTGTGTATTATTGGTAATGAACTGCCCGTAATTCAGATCCATATTTACAGAAGAAGTAGAATCAGGCTTTGTTTTATAATTCAATGTATACAGGTAAAGATGATTTTTGAACCTGCGGGCGCTGGCGGTATTGATGATGGAATCGAATGATGGGCTGTAGATCATCGTTTTGCCTGAATAATTATCTTTCCTGTTATTGTCTATAGCACGCACGGTTAAGCCGATAGAATTGTTCGCGTTGAAATAATAATCGAATCCCGCCATGTAACTGGCGCTTTTATTCAGGGATTTGGTAAACTGGTCCTGGTCGAAAAAGGTGATCGCAGCCTGGTCGCGGTATTTTACATAAGCCGGACGTGTAAGATAATCATAAGCATAACTGAACCCCATGCTTGCATTCGCGCTCCATTTTTTTGCATTGTATGTAAAGCTTGCGCTGGGATCTGATTTCGGATACCTTCCCTGCGCCTGTGAAAGGGTGAGGTCCGCCGTCCAGCCCCCTACCTTTGTTTTTTTAGTAA
Organism: Chitinophagaceae bacterium; assembly: GCA_049689695.1. Taxonomy (GTDB): domain Bacteria; phylum Bacteroidota; class Bacteroidia; order Chitinophagales; family Chitinophagaceae; genus DASPKM01. Next base: position 4,776 of record JBAVMD010000337.1, read on the forward strand.
TGATATTAATAATGCTCCCGCCGGCTGCATCGTATTTAGCGGAAGGATTGGTAATGATCTCGATGCGGCTCACCTGGCCCGAAGGCATGCTTTTTAAAAAAGCGCTGAGCTGACTGCCGGAGAGATATGAAGGTTTGTCGTCCACATATATCACTACGCCCGATTTCCCCAGCACGGAAATATCATCACCGCTGATCTCTACTGCAGGAAGCTTCTCCATGGCATCCCACATTGAACTTCCGGCCGCTATAATGCTGTTCTCGAGGTTGACCACCAGCCTGTCCGGGCGTTTCTCAATGAACTGCTTTTTCGAAACAACATTCACCGCTGCAAGGTTGGTAGCGCTTGTACGCAGTATATAATTATAGGGAGATGCTTCCTGCTGCGGGCCCGCACTTATCCCGGCACTATCGCTGCGGTAACCTACCATGGATATTTTTATTAAGTAGTTACCCTGCGGCAATTTGCTGAAAGTATAAGCCCCATTTACATCGGTAAGGGTGCTGTTGTACAATCTTGCAGAACCCGGTTGGAATAATTTTATGGTGGCGTAGGCAACCGGTTTACCAGCAGTATCCGTAACGCTGCCGCTTACAGTAAACTGCGCGTAGGACACTTTCATGGAGAGGAATAGTAAAAAAAACAAGGACAAGGTTCTCAATGACATAACACTAAGTTGATAATGCTATTTCTTCATAAAGCTATTTCACATTTCCGGGAAACAATTACAAATTATCCAGGAATGAAATTTAAGAAAAATATCCCGTTTAGCATCCATTATGATAAAGTACCGGGAAACCCCGGGACTTTTTGGCTGCCGCATTTACATAGTGGATTTTAGACTAAGTTAGATGATAGTAATTACTAAAGGGGTTGCCGAAAACCTTATCGAGTAGGCATTATTTTAAAATAATTTTTTATGTCAAAGCAAAAAAATGACAAAAAGAAATTGAGCATCGAAGATTTCAAAGCTTCTGCAAATGTAAGCAACACCAAAGAGGCGCTTTCTAAGATCGTAGGTGGTGTGCTCAGCACATGCCATACAGTTAACGCAAGCGCTGCTAATGGATAATCTTTAGCTGCCCAGGTATGGATTAAAAAGTAGGGGGCAGTATTCAATTGTCCCTTACTTTTTAAAATTACCCATGCTATCACCATGACTATTCCTTCTTCCTGCAATAACATTATTGTTTGCCTGGGTTGCGGTACACCTTTGTCACCCGGCGATTCTCTGGCATGCAAAGCCTGCGAAAAACAATATGCTATCATTGCCGGCATTCCCGTTTTAATGAGAGATACAACGGATTACCTGCGGGAGATGATAGGCATGTATTCGCAATTTATATCCGAGAAAGAAGAGGAACTGAATGCCATTGCACAAAAAGCCAAAACCGACATTCATCGCAAAGCGTATTATAAAAACATTACCACCGCCATAGAAGAAAATAATCGCATCATCAATTCCATGCTGGATGTTCTGCTGGACCGCATCGATGCCAGGGAACTACTTAGAATAAAACGCTCGCCTACCCATAATCCTGTATTCAAAGATTTTACTTACCTCAAAAGAGATTGGTGCGGGTTGGAAACCGGCGAATCGCAGATCAATGTTATTGCAAATGCCCTGGAACAAGTGATAGAGCAGCATATAACCGGCAGAAACACCGCCCTTGTGCTTGGCTCGGGCCTTGGCCGCCTCGCGGTAAATTTCTGCAGGTTGTTTGAGTGCGTGCTTGCAACAGATCTTTCATTTTCAATGCTGTTCTTTTTCAAGAAAATAATTCAGCAAAAAGAAATAAATTTTTACGAGGTCAATTACAAGAATATCCTGCAGGATTGTTACGCAGGCGATGCGCTTACTGCATCCATGCGCGCAGTGAACGGAAATTTTAAAGAACCAGGCCCTTCTTTCAGAGATAAACTTTTTTACTTCGCGTCTGACGTGCTGGACCTTCCGCTTGCACCGCAAAGCGTTGACTCCATCTTTTCTGTTTACTTCACGGATGTACTGTCGTTCCGCCTGCTCATAAGCAGGATCGACAAATGCCTCAAGCCGGGAGGAGTGTTCGTACACTTTGGGCCACTGGGATACAGTTTTTCAGACATCAGCGAAATGCTGGCCGGCAATGAGATCAAAGACTTTTTGAAGAACATGGGATATGAAATAGCGTGTGAAGATTTCATCGAGACCAATCATCTTGAAACGAACTTATCCCTTCAGCAAATAAGGTTCAGGAACTGGCTGCTGGTAGCGGTAAAGCAGCCCGTTACACCAGACCTTTATCCTTATTCAAGGTTGATAATAGCTGAAAACATTTCCTACAAAATAGAGGGCTCTTTGCAGGAAGAAACACAGGCCATCACGCTGATGCCGGGTACCGGAAGCACATTAGAAATAACGCCGATCATTCTTGAAATAATACAATATTTCCGGGAAGAAGCTTCGGTTTCAGATCTCGTTGCATCACTAAAGGAGCAATACGAAATAGATGATGAGGAGATGATCATGGAAAGTCTTCGGGACCTTTTGCAAAAAAGAATACTAAAAGCACAGATTCACCAGGAACAATATGCAGGCTGAACATACATATATGAAATGGAGGGCTTTTCCTTTTTACCGGCAACTGGACCAGATGGACTGCGGAGCTGCCTGCCTTAAAATGATCTGTGCTTATTACGGCAAACAATATCCCATACAATTCCTGCGTGAAAAATGTGGCATCACCCGCCAGGGTGTTTCTATTGCAGGCATAGCAGATGCTGCCGAAGAAGTAGGATTGAAATCGCTTGGCCTGAGCATGGCCTTTGAAACGCTTATCGAAGATGTTACATTGCCCTGCATAGTACACTGGAGGCAAAGGCATTTTGTGGTGATATACAAGATCAACAGCAAATATGTATGGGTTTCCGATCCCGCTTTTGGGAATATCAGGTACACGCACGATAAATTCAAAGAAGGCTGGCTGTACAACAGGAAAATAAAAACCGTTTCAGATACTGAAGGATATGTGCTGCTCTTTGAACCTTCACAAAATTTTTATGAACAAGGCAAAGAGCATAAAAAGCGCAGCTACAACCTGTCTTTTCTTTTGCCTTACCTGAAAGCGCATAAGTTCCTGATAGCGCAGATCATCGCAGGCATTCTGATATCATCCCTCATACAACTAAGCTTCCCTTTTCTTACGCGGGCTTTGGTAGACCGCGGCATAAGATTCTCCAACATTAATTTCATTTATATTATACTCGCAGCGCAGCTGATGCTGTTCTTTTCTCAAACGGTTGTTGAGATCCTCAGGCGCTGGCTCATCCTATTTATCAGTAACAGGATCAACAGGGGCATTATTTCAGATTTCCTGCTTAAAATGATGCGGCTGCCGCTTTCTTTTTTCGATTCCAAAATGCTTACCGATCTCATTCAAAGAATAGAGG